>JAZOSY010000108.1:0-2838 GCA_045657385.1 Faecousia sp.
CCAAAGGCAAAGCCGGAATACTTTTCGGGATCGATACCACAGCAGGACAGAACCTCGGGGTGAACCATGCCTGCACCCAGCAACTCAATCCAACCTTCACCGTGGCAGGTGGAGCAGACCTGGCCATTCACTTCACCGGTGCCGTGGCACTTATGGCACTGCATATCCATTTCGCAGCTAGGCTCGGTAAAGGGGAAGTGGTGAGGACGGAAACGCATCTCAGCATCCTGTCCGTAAATGCGCTTCATCAATGTGACCAGTGCGCCCTTGAGGTCGCCCATGGTGATGTTCTCGTCAACCACCAGACCTTCGATTTGGTGGAACATAGGGGAGTGGGTAGCATCGGCTTCGTCCTTACGGTACACGCGACCGGGAGCCAAGATACAGATGGGAGGTTTGGTGTTCTCCATAACACGAATCTGCATAGGGCTTGTCTGTGTGCGGAGCAGAACGGAATCCTCGTCATTAAAATAGAAAGTGTCGGAACGGTCACGGGAGGGGTGGCCCTCTTCAATATTCAGACGGGTAAAGTTGTAGTCAGCCAGCTCAATTTCGGGGCCGTCAACAATCTGATAGCCAAGACCAACAAAGATGTCCTTGATCTCCTGCAGCACTTGATTCATGGGATGCTCGTGACCCATTGCAACAGCTTCGCCGGGAATGGTGACATCCAGAGATTCGCTTGCAAGCTTTTCTTCCAGAACCGCAGCGTTGATTTGGCTCATCTTCTCTTCGAGCTTTTCCTCGATCTCAGCGCGGACGCTGTTTGCCAGCTGACCGATGATCGGACGCTCCTCAGCGGAGAGCTTACCCATCATTTTCAGAACGCTGGTAACCTCGCCCTTCTTACTTAAGTAACGCAGACGCACATCCTCCAGTGCAGCAGGGGTAGAAGCCTCCTGCAGGGCTGCCAGCGCTTGTGCCTTTAATTGCTCTAATTGTTCCTTCATAGAAATATTCCTCCTTGTGCAAGGTAATTTAGACATAAAAAATAAGCCCATCATCCCAATCGGGACGAAGGACATTCCTCCGCGGTACCACCCGCAATTCGCCTGTCGGCGCGCTCATCTGTGCAAACACACTTAAGATTCATAACGGAATCACCCGGCAAGCCCTACTATGCTTTCAGGCAGCAGTTCATGGGAGAAAGCCCTATGCTGCACGCAAGCGGTTCCCACCATCCCGCTCTCTCTTTGCGCGTGGTATCAACATACGACGGCCCAATCAAAACCTTTACATATATCGGTTGCATAATAGCATATTTATTTAGAAAATGCAAGCAGTATTTCAAATTCTTGACGAAAATAACCCCCTGTGATACCATAATTTTAATAATAACTTGGGGTGATAGATATGCTTGCCTTTGAATTGAATCACGAAGCAGTACAAAAGTTGTTGCCGGATAGAAATCAAAATACGCACAAAGGTGATTTTGGTAAGATTCTTCTGCTTTGCGGAAGCCGTGGTTATACAGGTGCGGCTGCGCTTGCCTGCATGGGTGCTTTGCGCTCGGGTGCAGGTTTGGTGTATTTAGGCGTGCCGGAGAGTATCTATGCGATTGAGGCAACCAAATTGACAGAGCCTGTGATTTTCCCCCTTCCTGAAAAGGATGGTATGTTGTCAATGGACGCAATTGCGGAAATCCGAAAGCGTCTGCCCAATATGGATGCGGTACTGATCGGACCGGGATTGGGTTGCAGTGTGGATACATTTGCTGTTGTACGCGAAGTGCTGAATACGTTTTCCGGCCCTGTTGTGCTGGATGCCGATGGCATAAACGTCTTGGCCGGACATATAGATATATTGCGTGGTAGGACAGGCCAAACCATCTTGACGCCCCACGAAGGGGAGTTTAAGCGTATCGGCGGGTCTTTGGAAAAAAGACGCGTGGAAGCTGCAATGCAGTTTGCACAAGAGTCTGGTTCAATAGTTCTGCTAAAAGGACATAATTCCGTAATCACCGACGGCAGTACTTGCTATATCAATCCCACAGGAAATCCGGGAATGGCAGTCGGCGGTAGCGGAGATGTGCTTGCAGGCATTATTACTGCTTTGTTAGGACAGGGCCTTCCGCCGCTGATGGCCGCAGCCTGCGGTGCCTGGCTTCACGGCGCGGCCGGTGATATTTGCGCTGCGGAAATCGGTCAGTACGGTATGCTTCCGACAGATATGGTACAGGTTTTGCCACGACTACTCAAATAAGGTGGGAACCCAATGCGGGTGAAGTTAGCGGCCATTTTGTTCATTGCGATTATGCTTTGCGGTTGTCAAAATTCAGAGGATTCACTGAAAGAAGGTATGGAACTTCGTCGTCAGATTCTTGAGAGCAGCGGCTGCAGCTTTCACAGCACAGTTACGGCGGATTATGGTGAAAAGGTCTATGTTTTCCAAATGGACTGCAAGACGGATAAGGAGGGTACGCTCCAATTTGCGGTCACCTCACCGGACACCATCGCAGGCATTACCGGAAAAGTCGACAACGAAGGCGGCGCGATAACCTTTGATGACAAGGTTTTGGCCTTTCAAACATTAGCAGACGGACAGGTAACGCCTGTGACTGCGCCGTGGCTTGTGATGAGAACGCTGCGAAGCGGCTATATAAGAGACGCTGTGGCAACAGAGAATGGCTTTGAGGTGTCGATCGATGATACTTATAAGGAGAATGCGCTGCGTTTGGTGATCGCGGTTGTGGAAGGTAAGCCTGCAACAGCAGAGATCTATTGGCAAGGACGTCGTATATTGACAGTTGCCGTCGAGGATTTTGTTTTTCTGTAACAATGCTTTGAAATGTGCATAGGATAATTTGCATGTGCAACCGTATATTTTTCCGTTATGCGT
>JAZOSY010000109.1:0-2970 GCA_045657385.1 Faecousia sp.
GGTGGCCGGCTATGCTGACCGCAAGCCCATCGAAACCCCCGTTAACTGGAACGACTCCTTCCTGCTGAGTGGTATGTACGCAAACGGTCGGAACATCTGGCGTATCACCCCTGACACCAACACCGGTGTTTCCAAGAAGAACTTCCTGGTCAGCACCGATAACGGTCAGATTGTCTTTAAGAACAAGGGTCAGACCATCACCTTCCCCCAGGGCACCATCATTGAGGACAGCTTCATTCCTGCCATCGGCACCTGTGGCTACTGGGTTGAGACCCCGGCCGATGTAATGCCCACCATCGTAAACGACGCTGACCGCTATGAAAAGTACCCTGCATACTACGAAAGCTTCAACTCCTACGAAATCGGCACGGAGTTCAACCACCTGAATGCTAAGCACACCTATGTCTGGGACGCTTGGCTCCGGGACGGTGGCACCGCCACCATTCAGGCTGGCACCGGCAACGACAAGATACTGGCCATCAACGGCAACGCCTTCCTGACCAACATTAAGATTCCCCAGTACATCACCGCAGGCGACAGCTACGCACTGCAACAGAAGTGGGAAATCGGCTTCAACCTGTCCGCTCTGCCCTCCGGCGATGCTCAGGTTAAGCTATTGAACGCATCTTCCGGTTCTGTCAGCAACTCTACTGACGGCTTCCGTATTTTCGACGGCAAACTCTACTACGGCACAGCCGACGGCTATGTTCCCTTTGAGAATCTGACTCTGGCTGCCGGCACCGACTACAAGGTAGTTCGCACCTTGAACTTCACCAACGCTGACCTCTTTACCGGCTGCTACTACGTTTATGACGCAAACGGCAACCTGCTGGACAAGGCAGAGGACGTGCTCATTCCCACAATGAAGCTGCCTATGGAGAAAATCGGCATTTCCACCGAAAGCTTCAGTGGTAACACTCTGTATGTCAACGACTACAGGCTGGCTGTTCTGGGCTCCGCCGCTGACTTTGAGGTTTACGATGCCGCCACCGGCATTCTGGTAGCCGACCCCACCGCAGCCCGTGACACCGATACCGCTTACCGTCTGTCCTGGCTGAATGCAACCGACAGCGCAAAGCGCTATAACGTGGTTGCCACTTACGCTGACGGCACCAAGGAAATTGTTGAAACCATCGATATGCTGCCCGGTTGCGACGGCGTAAACACCGCCATCGTAAAGGCAACCGACAAGGCCTTTACCCTGTCCATTGAAGAAGTGGCCGTGGAAGGCGGTTCCAGCAGTGGCGACAACAACCAAAGCGGAACAACCGATACCGACACGGATAACAGTGGCTCCGTTCTCGGCGGTCTGTTTGGCGACAGCAACAACGCCTCTGCTTATATGCCCTGGATGATTGTAATTATCGTTCTGTCCGTGGCTCTGATTGGCACCGTTGCAGGCGCTTTGGTAATCCTTGATAAGCGCACGAAAAAAGCCTCTTCAGCAGCAGAATCTACCGAAGAATCCGTTACGACGGAAGCAGAAAACGACGCTGAATCTGAATAAATGAACGCACCCTCGGCTGAGCAATCTGCCGAGGGTGTCTTTTTGTCGTTTTGTATAATTTTATATGGTAAACAAAGTAGAAAAACTGTTGATTTTACTTGACTTCCTTATGCGGATGTGGTACCTTAATCTCGCACAGAAAATTTTGTGCAAAAAGGAAGCGAGCCCCAAAAAAGTAAAAGGAGAAAGATCGATATGAAAAGAGCATTTTCCCTGATCTTGGCTTCTGTGATGCTTTTGGCCGCCGCACTGATGTGCAAGGTAGAGGTTAAGGCTGCAGAGGTCGAAAAGAAACCGTTTTATTTTTCCAACTGGGACAGCGTTGACTCCGAAGAGTATCCCAACATTTTCACCAAGGCCTATTTCTGGGCTGTTACCGAAAATGGCGAGGTCAAAGTCTCCTACGGCAGAGAGACCTCCATCGAGGGCATGGCGCAGGCTATGAAAGAAGAATTTGATACCTATCCCGACGATTCCTATATGCGCATTATGAATGTAAGACCCCTTGAGGTCCGTTTTATGAACGAGAACCCCGAAGCCAAGGTCTTTTTTGACGAAGGCGCAAAGAATATGGCCGCTTGGATGGACGAGTTTTTGGCCGAATACAAGCGCATCGGCGGCAAATTGGATATGATCCACTCCGACTTTGAGTATATCTACGGTTATGCCCAATACCTGACCAACTCCTTCAACGCCGGTGAAACCGAAGTTTTCAACGACATCGTAAACCACCCCGCTTATCAGACCAGACTCCGTCCTATGCTGGAGGAGCGCGGCTTTACCTTCGCGCCCAAGCCTCTGGACACTATGCCCGAGGCCCTGAAGAAACAGTTTAACGAACTGAACACCGTTAAGACCAACTCCGGCGCCCAATACGAGAAGGATCGCCTGATCTGGAATGTCTGTGTCAGAAATCTGCACGTTGAATATCTGGAAGAGGCTTTCTATGAGCCGGCCATCAAGCACTTCCCCGATGTGCTGTTTGACGACTGGCTGACCCGTGATGCCTACGCCTGGAACAAGGAAATCCCCGAAGAGGGCGATATCCGCTACTTAGGCGGCAACACCGTCAGCTCCAGCACTATGTCCAACTACAGCTATTATAACTACGCCCCCTTCGTGCAGTGGGTGCAGCAGTCCGAATCCGACACCTCCTACAGAAAGCCCGTCTCTCACATTGACGCCATCTACGAGAAGAACGCCTTCAATATGGCGCTGTGGGAGATCAATACCACCAAAAATGTGGCCGCCATCGCACAGGAGAAGGGCAAGAAGATCGGTTTCCACTTTGCCTACTTCGACTGGGCGGTCCAGCACAGCGCAAACGGCCCCGGTGGCTCCTCCAACACCCCCTACTACACAGAGAGCTTCCTCCACGCCGGTTTGGCTGACCCCATCTTCGGCGGTTACTTCATCAAATCGGAAGTGGGCGGCGCTGCGGAATATGATTACAGAATCCAGGT
>JAZOSY010000110.1:0-4155 GCA_045657385.1 Faecousia sp.
ACAATATTTCCGCGACCAGGTCGGACAGCCGCGGACGCAGGCCGAAAGGCCGCGGATGAGGAAAGTCCGGGCTCCACAGGGCAGGGATAACGGGTAACGCCCGCCGAGGGTGACCTCAGGACAAGTGCAACAGAGAGATACTACTTCCCGTTTGGGAAGGAAAGGTGAAAAGGCAGGTTCATAGCCTGCCCGGCCCATGGTAACATGGGTTTTACGCTGTAAACTCTATCCCGGAGCAACGCCGTGGAGAAACATATGGTTTGCCCGACCGTTTCGAGGAGGCGGCTTGATCCTGCGAGCAATTGCAGGGCTAGATAGATGGCTGTCAAGACAGAACCCGGCTTATAGGCCCGTGTCGCAAAAAAGCACCGCTTATTCAGCGGTGCTTTTTGTTTTTTATTCTTCTCGTTTGTACTCCAGGATGTCACCCGGCTGGCAATCCAGCACATCGCAGATGGCTTCCAGGGTAGAAAACCGAATAGCGCTGACATGGCCGTTCTTCAGCTTGGACAGATTCACATTGGCAACACCCACCCGCTCAGATAATTCATTCAAAGACATTTTCCGGTCAGCCATGACCCGGTCCAATCGCAAAATGATAGGCATGGTGTACCTCCTTACAGAGTTTCGTCAGATTCCTGCTGGAGCTGCTGTCCGTAAGTAAAGATATAGGAAAGCAGGAATATCGCACAGGCAATCAGAACAAAACCCAAATCAAAAACAAAGGTATACTCGATTCCGGAGATTGCATCAGAAGAAAAGATCTGCTCCATAGGGTAGGACCGAATCAGCAGCAGATTCAAAACACAGCCTGCAACCTGCCAGACAGTACCGGCTGCAAGAACCACCCATCCGATCTTCCTCAGATCCCGGTCAACACCGGGTTCAAAGGGACGGCCGTCCTTCATCGGCGCAATGATTCGCCCCAGCAGTCTGCAAATAACAGAAACTGCAATACATACACCGGCGGCAGCCAACAAGCCGACAATGGCATACAATTCAATACCGTTTGTGACTTGCTGGTATTCCTCCGCAAGCCGGATTGTCACAAAGTCCAAATCCAGGGTTAACGAACCTTTCTCAAACATTGCAGTTCCAAAAATCACCACAAGCAACGCAAATACTGCAAGTACAACACAAACCACTTCAAAAATTCGACCCATTACTTTCACAAGGGTGTCCATATTTTTTGCGCTGTTTATCATTTTTTGGTTTTTCATATTTACTCCTCCAATTCGTTAATTATTTAACGTTTATCGTAAAATTATTGTATCAGAGGAATTGTAAAACGTCAATAGGTTTTTTACGTTTATCGTTAATTTTTTATCGCAATCATAAAAGCACCGCTCTTTTGAGCGGTGCTTTTCCCATTATACTTCTTCGATTTTCTTCTCTTCGATCTGCACCAGGCCGGCCACATCGGAAACCGGCAGGGCAAAGACGATGCCCTGGGCCTTCCTGGCCATACCCATAGACTTGTACAGCGCGTTCAGTACATTGTCCCGGATATTCTTTTCCACCACCATCATCAGAATTTCCTTTTCATGATGGATGCTGATGCCGAAAAAAGCAGCTGCTTCTTCCCGGGCAACGCCGCGGGCATTCAAAATAGTACCGCCGCGAACGCCTTCCTCACGGGCGACCTCCATGGCCTCCTCCGCGAAGCCAGCGTTGACGATGGCAAAAATCACTTCATGGTTATTGGTTGTCATGGTTTTCTCCCCCTTACTGACGGTTATTACTCAAAAAGCGGTACATATTCACACCGATGACGCCGCTCATGGGCACCGCAAAAGCAACACCCTTACCGTTTCGGATGGTACAGAATTTGTCCTCCAGCGTATTCATGATGGTATCGGTCATGTCCTCCCGGATCACACCGATCAGCACCGCCTTATGGGGATTTAACCCCAGCATATCCACCATTTCAGAAGTAGCGGTACCCTTACCGGCAGTCACGATCTGACAGTTGACTTCCAGCTCACTGAGCACATCCAGGTAGAATTCCGCCTTGGGGCGGTCCACAATCGTAAACAGGAGCTTCAGCTTTTTAATTGCAGATTCGTTGACAGTATTGGCCATTTCTCGCTCCTCCTTACATAAAGTTGATGATCTGCTGATCGTCGGCACCTAGGATCCGCTTCATAGCCCGCTTCTCCGCGATCTTCTCGGAAACGATGGCCCTGAAGCCCAGCAGCTGGATGGTGATCAGCGGGGTCATGGCAACCACGGCCACATCTCCGAAAGCATCCCGGAGCACGGCAGCCTCACCCTGAAGGCACACACAGACCCCGGTTGCAAAGGGCAGAATAAAGCCGGAGGTCATAGGACCGGAAGCGACACCGCCGGAGTCAAAGGCAATGGCGGTGTACACAGGGGGCACAAACAGACTCAAGGCCAGGCTGAGGAAATAACCGGGGATCACATAGTAAACCAGGCTGAAATCGTAGATGATCCGGATGACGCTCAGCGCAATGGAAGCGCCCACACCTACGCACAGACCGATCAGCATGGACTTTCCGGACACATAACCGCCGGTCACATCTTCCACCTGCTGATTCAGCACATGGATGGCAGGCTCGGCCATAACGACCAGCACACCCATCACAAGACCCAGCAGAATCAGCAGATTCTCGTTCAGCTGTGCCAATTCATAGCCCAGCTTATAGCCAATGGGCATAAAGCCAACATTGACACCGGTAAGGAACATCACCAGGCCAACATAAGTAAAGGCAACACCAATAAAGATCTTCTTCAAGCGCTTTGCAGGCAGCTTCAGAAAAACAAATTGACAGCAAAGAAAAAATATAACAATCATACCCAGGGCGATGGCAACTTCCTTACAAGTATGCAGCGCGGTGTGCGCGAATGCACCCGCAACATCGTTTGCTACCGTATAATCGGGAACCGCATAAATCAAGTCATTGGTGGAGAAAATGCCCAGCATCAGAACCGCCAGAACGGGTCCAATAGAGCAAAGCGCCACCAATCCAAAGCTATTCTCTTGTGAATGACGGTCACCCAAAACGCTGGAAATACCAACACCCAGGGCCATAATAAAGGGTACCGTAATGGGACCGGTGGTAACGCCGCCGGAATCAAAAGAAAGGGGCAATAAGGGTGCATTGCCGTTCACAACCAGCATCAAAGCCAACGCAAACATCAGCATATAAAACAGCATCAGGATATTGGACAAGGTTCTGCGGAACACAATTCTTAAAATTGCAACCATCAAAAATGCACCGACACCGATGCCAACTGCATAAACCAAAACAGTACCGTTCATGACTGCCCCCACCTGCTTTGCCAAAACCTGAAGATCCGGTTCCGCAATGGTGATCAGCATACCCAGCACAAAACAAACACTCAACAGCAAGCCCAATTTTTTCTGACGGGACAGGCCGGCACCCACATGAGTGCCCATAGGTGTCATAGCCAGGTCAGCACCAAGACTGAACATACCAAGTCCCACAACCAAAAGGACTGCGCCAACTGTAAAGGTGATCAATTCCGTTTGAGCGAAATCAAACCAGGGCGTCAGTGCCAACACATATACGATCGCGGTGATTGGCAGAGCAGAAAGCAGCGCTTCCTTGATCTTTGCCATCAATTCCTTCAAACCGAATCACCCATCCTTTCAAATAACTACATATAAAATTATTATATCATACAGCAGCATTTGAAGCAAGGCAGGATCCCACTTTTTCCATGCTTAACCAAATCTTAACCCACAAGAAAAGCCCCCAGGCCAAAGCCTGGGGGCTGAATCTTTAAAAGAGCTTCGAATTACTCGTAGATCTCGGTAACGACACCGGAACCGACGGTACGGCCGCCTTCACGGATAGCGAAACGCAGGCCCTTCTCGATAGCGATGGGGGTGATCAGCTCAACGGACATAACAACGTTGTCGCCGGGCATGCACATCTCAGTGCCCTCGGGCAGGGTGATGATGCCGGTAACGTCGGTAGTACGGAAGTAGAACTGAGGACGGTAGTTGTTGAAGAAGGGAGTGTGACGGCCGCCTTCTTCCTTGGACAGGACGTAGACCTGGCCAGCGAACTTGGTCAGGGGCTTGATGGAACCGGGCTTGCACAGAACCTGGCCGCGCTCGATTTCCTTCTTGTCAACACCACGCAGCAGAGCGCCGATGTTGTC
>JAZOSY010000111.1:0-8424 GCA_045657385.1 Faecousia sp.
GCTGCATAGGCATATCCTTGTCGGCGGAATGGTGCATAGACCTCCACGCCGGCGCTGACAACACCTTCTGCTTGCTCAATTAAGGACACATAGCCCACGACTTGCCGGTCGTTGTCAATAGCCAGCAATCTGTGAAATTTACCTTGATAAATTTCCGTGTTCCATTCGTCAATCAACTTGACGGCATCTGTCTGATCCATACCGATATACTGGTATTTTGTAATGACAGGCCAGTCATCAGGGCGAAATGAGCGAAGTGCAATCATTCGTGTTCTCCTGGCAAGATAAAATAAAAATGCCTTTGTCTCCATTAAGAGACAAAGGCATTTGTAACCTCTGCGGTACCACTCTTGTTCCGGAAAATCCGGCACTCGTATGCACGGTATCGGGTGCAACCGGCGCAGCCTACTTTTTTGTTCGGTGCGCTGCTCAAAGGGGATACAAAGGTGGGCGTCTGCTGCCTTGCACCGACCGGCAGCTCTCTTGAAGACGGGGATCAGCTTTGCGTGTCCTTATCTTAGCATTTCCTATTTAGCGTTTGGTGGGGTCGTAGTTAGGACCAAACTGCAGGTTGGTGAACTTGGTGGAAGAATTATCATCGGAAGGATGATTGGGCTCAGCAATAGGAGCGGTGTCTTCCGTTGTGCCAACCAGAGCTTCCAAAGTAGCGGAAATTTCTTCAGCCACTTCGTCAACCTGGGAGTTGGTGGAATTTTCAACCTGGTCAAAATCAAACACACCGGCAGCACGGGCAGACATATTGGCAGCCTTGATGCGATCCAAAGCCTTGATGCAAGAAGAAATTTCATCTTTCAAACTGTCGATCTTATCGCAAGCAGTTCTGCGAGCCTCTTCAACGCGCATCTGCTCAGCAGCAATCATAGCGTCAGCATTCTTCTGCTGTTCGATAATGGCGGCATTGGCATCGGTGAGCATCTGGGTGCATTTTTCCTCAGCTTCCTTGACCATCAAATCGCAGGTCTTCTGTGCGCTTACAATAGCTTCTTTCATGCTGGCTTCGTTAGCGCGGTATTCTTCCAGCTTGCTGACCAGAACCTTCATCTTGCTCTTCAGAAGAGCGTTTTCCTTGTACAGGGTGATGTAATCCTCGGTCAAAGGCTCCAGGAATTCATCAACAGATTGCATATCATAGCCACCGAAGGTAGCACGGCTGAATGAAACCTGCTCTATTTGTTGGGGAGTAAACATAGTAAATCCTCTCTATCTAGCGTTAAAATGTACTTTCAGCTTCAATCTGCATGCTTTCCAGATCGCCAATTACATCCATGTTATGGGGGCAGAACAGATAGGTACTCTGAGCAACCTTTTTTACGCTGCCGTCCAGAGCATAAACGCTACCGGACAGGAAGTCAACAACGCGACGGGTCAAAGCCTTGTCGACGTTTTCCATATTCAAAATAACAGCCTTTCTCTTGCGCAGCTCATCGGCGGCCTTAGCGGCATCGTCGAAGGTCTTGGCGTGGAACAGAACAACTTCCTGCTTGCCGGAATTGTTCATATTCAAAACCTGACCGTTAAAGCCAGCAGGAGTGGCAGGTGCGACGGGGGTGGGAGTGGGAGCAGGTGCAGGCTCGCTCTTCATACCGGGAATTGCGAAAGGAGAGGGACGTCGGCCACCGCGAGCAGCAGGCTCTTCAAATTCTTCCATCTCGTCCTCGTAATCATCATACTCCTCATCGGAATAGGGTTGAGTGAACTTTTTAATATTATCCCAAAAACTCATATATCTGTATCCTCCTAAATATGTTCGAGTCCTGTTTAATATACGCGAGCGCCGAAAATAGCGGTGCCCACACGAATCATCGTGCTGCCACAGGCAATGGCATCTGCAAAATCATCAGACATGCCCATGGACAAAATATCGACACATACATTATCGTATTTTTTTGCCGTTATGTCAACATAAAGGTGATACATTTCTTGAAAAAATTTGTGATTATCCGTAGAATTTTGACAAATTGGGGGAATTGCCATTAAACCGCGGACGCGAATTGCCGAAAAATTCCCCATTTGGGACAAAACGACAGGGATTTCCTCGGCAGAAAATCCGGATTTACTGTCCTCGTTTCCGATGTTGACCTCTAAAAGAATGTCCTGCCGGATGCCCTGACGGGTGGCTTCTTTGTTCACAGCCTCTAATAGGCGCATAGAGTCGATGCTGTGGATCAGGTCGACCTTACCCACCACCTGCTTGACCTTGTTGGTCTGCAGATGACCGATAAAATGCACAGGCGCGCCTGCATACGCGTCCTGAGATTGCTTCAGGTTCAGTTCCTGCACACGGTTCTCGCCGCAGCAGTCCACACCGGCCTTGATTGCCTCCCGAACGGCCTCAGCATTGTTCATTTTAGTGGCAGCGCACAGCAGGATCTCTTTGGGATCTCTGCTGGCGGCAGTTGCGGCCTGGGCCATCTCCTCTTTGATTCTTTTCACATTTTCTGCGATTGCCATATCTATATCCTTTCCGGCAACAAAAAAGCGGCAGAGCAACGCTCCACCGCTTTTTTGCTACGCATTAACTGCTGCGTTGATCGGCTTCATAGGGGCGAGGGTAGAAATGGCGTGCTTGTAGATCATTTGCTGCTTGCCATCGCTGACCAACACCACCACAAAACTGTCGTAGCCTGTGATCGTGCCACGGAGCTGAAAGCCATTCATCAAAAACAGCGTGACGGGGATCTTGTCCCGACGCACCTCCTTGAGAATCGCTTCCTGTAAATTGATAGGTTCAGACATATGTATTCCTTCTTTCTTTTGGGATACACAAATCTTACCATTTTTTACTTGTCGAATTGTGTTAAAACCTGTAGTGCTTTTGCAAGAATTTCATTATTTCCTTCACCCAATTCCCGACGAAGCCAGTGCATATTGGGGTTGCGGCGGAACCAGGTCAGCTGCCGCTTGGCATAATTTCGGGATGCCTGCTGCACAAGGGCGGTCGCGGACTCTATAGTGCTGCGGCCTTGCAGCGCGTCCACAAATTCCTTGTAGCCGATGGCCTGCATAGCGGTGCATTTTTCGGGAACACCCTCAGCCAAAAGGGAACGGATTTCACCCAAAAGACCTTGCTCCAGCATCACCTGCACACGACGGTCGATCCTTTCATAAAGCGTTGCCCGGTCAGCATCTTCCAATGCAAACCAGACGGGGTTGTACCGGGGCGGAATTTCCTGGGTTTTCCGGTTGTGCTCGGTGATGGTCTCGCCGGTCTCCAGATACACTTCCATGGCGCGGATGATCCGCTTTTGGTCGGACGGGTGAAGCCGTGCAGCGGATTCCGGGTCAACTGCCCGAAGCTGCGCGATTACCGCTTCAATGCCCTCGCTTGCGGCCAAGGCCTCCAATCGCTCCCGACAGCCGGTAGAGGGAACGGGGGCAAAGGCGTTGCCCCGAATCAGGGCGTCCATATAAAGACCTGTGCCGCCCACTACAATGGCGGTTTTGCCGCGCTCTAAAATATCGTCCACAATGGGTGTTGCCATGGCGCAGTACTTGCCCACGGAGAAGTCCTCCCAAGGCTCAGCCACCGAGAGCATATGGTGGACGATGCCCTCCATTTCCTCTGCGGTAGGTTTGGCAGTGCCAATGTCCATGCGCTTGTACACCTGCATGGAGTCGCAGGACACGATTTCACCATCCAGCGCCTTGGCAAGGGCGATCGACAGGGCGGTCTTGCCGGAGGCAGTAGGCCCTGCAATGCAAATCAGATTGTTCATAAAAAAGTCCTTTAACTGCGCTTAAATTGCTTTTCCAGCTGCTTTTTGCTCAATGTAATGCAGATGGGTCTGCCGTGGGGGCAGTGCTTCAAATCCTCCCGGGACAAAACCTGTTCCGCAAGCTTCATAAGCTCCTGTTCACTTGATTGCCAGCCGGCCTTGATGGCGGCCTTGCAGGCAACTGTGTGGAGCAGTTCGTCACGGACGGTCTTGGGGTCTTCCTTGCGGCCGCTCAACAGATCTGCCGCCAGCATCTCCAAAGAATCCGCTGCCAACGAGCCATCCAAATCCATAGGGATCTGACGAATGAGAACGGTGTTCTCGCCGAACTCATCGATTTCAAAGCCCAGCTCCACCAAAAGCGCCCGGTTTTCCAGCAGGATCGCAGCGCCATCAGCACTCAGCCGATGGGCGATGGGGGAAAGAAGGGCCTGAGAGGAAATGGCCTCTTGATTTTCCTTTAGCTTTTCAAAGAGGATCCGCTCGTGGGCGGCGTGTTTGTCGATTAAATAAGCATCTTCGCCTTGCTCCACAATGATGTAGCTGTTGTACAGTTCACCCACATAGCGCCAGGGAACGTCCGTTTCCATAGCGGCGATGACCACCTGCTCCGGCTCTTCTACAACTGGCGCGGCTAAAACAGGCTCAGCCGCTTTAACAGGCTCAGCCGGTGCAGCGGTGGGCAGAATAATGTTTTCTCGCACTGGGAACACCTTTTCTTCCCGGATGGCCGTGGCGGTAGCCGCAGCAGCCATGGGGGAGGGCTTAGGCGCATCCTTCACAGCGGCAGAGAAATTCTTATATTCCTCCGCGCTCATAGTGCGGAAGAAATTCTCCTGCTTGTGGGGCGCGGCGGTGTGGGTCTGCTTGGGCGCGGCAGGGGGTGTATAGGCAGGAGGCGCATAGGCAGGCACGGCAGGTGGTTGCCTGAACTGCACCTGAGGCCGGTCCTCGGTCTTATTCAAACCGCCCAGTACGCCATAGTGAACGCAATCAAATACGGCCTTTTCATTTAAGAATTTCACTTCCGTTTTTGCCGGATGGACATTTACATCCACCGCATTCACAGGAACGGTCAAATGCAATACGCAGGCCGGGAATTTGCCCACCATAATCTGATTCCTGTAGGCCTCCTCCAAGGCGGCCATCAGCAGCCGGGACTTGACAGGGCGATCGTTCACAAAGAAGGTCTGCAACGCTCTGCTGGGTCTGGCATCGGTAGGCTTGGACACAAAGCCGGACAGGGTATAGCCGTCCCACTTGCTTTCCAGGGGAATCATCTTGCCGCACTCTCTGCCGTAAACACAGTACACAGCAGCCTCAAGACTACCCGTGCCGGGAGTGGACAACACTTCCTTGCCGTCACGGAGGAAACGGAACGCCACCTCCGGGTGTGCCAGCGCCTGCATTTGCACGGCGGCAGCCACTTTGCTGCCTTCCACCGTGTCAGACTTCATAAATTTCATTCTCGCCGGGGTGTTGAAAAATAGGTCACGCACGATAATGGTTGTACCCGTGGGACAGCCAACCTCCGACTCCTCTGTGACCGTACCTGCTTCCAGACTCAGGGAAGTACCGGCGATGGCGTCGGGTGTTTTGGTCAAAAGATCGATCCGGCTGACAGAGGCGATCGCGGCCAAAGCTTCACCACGGAAGCCCATGGTTTGGATGGCGGCCAAATCTTCAGCGGTGCGCAGCTTGGAAGTTGCGTGACGCAAAAATGCGCTCCGGGCATCCTCCGGCAGCATACCGCAGCCGTTGTCAGTAACGCGCAGGAAGGTCATACCGCCGTCGCGGATTTCCAAAGTCACTTGGGTCGCGCCTGCGTCTACGGCATTTTCCAGCAGCTCCTTGGCAACGGATGCCGGGCGCTCCACCACCTCACCGGCGGCGATCAAATTGGCAATATGGGGGGATAATTGAATAATTTTAGACATTGTATTACCTCGCGGCAGATGTGCCAATCAGGTTAATGAAAATGTGAATCAACATGGGGGTAATAATGGTGTCGGTTTTTTCGTATGCGCCGGCAAGAATGAAACCTACTGGCAGATACTGGACAAAGCAAAGCAGCAGCGTAAGAATGTCAAATGAGCCAATATAGCCTACCACATGGATAGCGGCAAAGATCAGCACCGACACCGCATAGCCTGCTTCAGGACTTTTCCGGTAGAGCGATTGAAAAATCAATCCTCGATAGAACATTTCTTCCGCAATGGGGGCGAGAAACACCGTGGCAAACACCAACAAACTGGTATGCTGCCCCAGCATATCAAAAATCGCATCATCGTTCACATTGGAAAAATCTGGTTTGATTATTACGATAAGGAAAGAAACGATCCACATTGCGGCAAAGTAGGTAATGATACCGACCACAGCGATGCCCAGACAATTCAGGGGCTTTTTTGCCGCGGCTTTCAGCGACTCCCACAGAAAACGGTGGAAGATCCCGACCACAGCCAGAAAATTCACAATGAAATAGATAAGATTCAAAGTCGAGTCAGAAACAGGCTGTCCCAGCAGAATCAAGATAAGTGTCAACACCGTTGGCAGAACAAACAGGGAAATGAGCCAATATGCCCAGCCTAACAGATTCTCTTTATAGGTGGTAGAAATAGAGAGTTTCATTGATTACTCCAGCATTTTCTTCAGTTTGTAAAGTTCGTTCATAGCCTCAATGGGGGTCAGGGTCTCCACACTGATGGCGTTAAGCGCCTGGCAGACCTGCTGAGAGGTCAGATCCAGCATACTGATCTGATCGTCCGGCTCTTCCGCCCGAATCTTCACAGGCCTTGTGCCGTCCTGACTTTCCAGCTCCTGCAGAATTTCCCGGGCCCGTGTGATAACTGCATTGGGCAGACCTGCCAGCTTGGCAACTTCCACACCAAAGCTGTCATCGGTGGCACCGGGCACGATTTTCCGCAGGAAAATCATCTTGTCACCGCGCTTTTTCACGGCAATGTTGTAGTTTTTGATGCCAGACAGTTCTTCTTCGATAGAACTCAGTTCGTGATAGTGGGTGGCAAAGAGGGTCTTTGCGCCCAGCTGCTTGGGACTGGCGGCATATTCCAGCACCGCCCGGGCAATGGCCATGCCGTCGTATGTAGAAGTGCCGCGACCGATTTCGTCCAGAATCAGCAGGCTCTTGGATGTGGCATACTTCAAAATGGACGCCATTTCCGCCATTTCCACCATAAAGGTAGATTGGCCGGAGGCCAGATCGTCGCTGGCGCCGATTCTTGTAAAAATGCGGTCTACCAAGCCGATTCGCGCGCTCTTAGCAGGCACGAACGAACCCATCTGCGCCATCAGCACAATCAGTGCCACCTGACGCATATAAGTGGATTTACCGGCCATATTGGGGCCTGTGATGATGGAGACCATATTCTCTTTGCTGTCTAACAAGGTGTCGTTGGGGACAAACAGAGAATCCTTCAAAACCTTTTCTACCACAGGGTGGCGGCCGTCGGTGATGGAGATGGTGTTATCCAGCGTTATTTCCGGACGGCAGTAATTGTTTTTAACAGCTACAGTTGCCAAGCTGCACAGAGTGTCAACCGCGGCAACTGCAGCGGCTGTAGCCTGCACACGGGCGGGCTGCTCCGCCAAGAACTCACGCAGCTGGGTAAAGATCTGGTATTCCAGCGCGGTGCAGCGATCCTTTGCGGTCAGCACCTGCTCTTCCAGTTCTTTCAGTTCGGGGGTGATGTAGCGCTCGTTGTTGGCCAAAGTCTGCCGACGGATGTAGTGGTCAGGCACTTGATCCACAAAGGACTTGGACACCTCGATGTAGTAGCCGAACACCCGGTTGTAGCTGACACGCAGAGTGCGGATGCCGGTTTTCTCCCGTTCGGTGGCTTCAATGGAGGCCATAATGCCGGCGCCACCGTCCATAATGTCTTGCAGACGGTCAACTTCCTCGTTAGCGCCCTTGCGGATGATACCGCCCTCCCGGACAGTCAGCGGAGGCTTTTCGGTAATGGTGTTTTCAATCAGGTCGGCGCATTCGACCATAGGATCAATGGCCTGCGCCAAGCGCTGCAGCAGGGGAGACTTGACATTTGCCAGCTGCCGCTTCACATCCGGCAAAGCCCGTAAGCCGCCGGCAAGACCCAAAAGATCCCGGCAGTTCACCGTGCCGGTTACAATACGGGTCATCACGCGCTCCAAATCGGTCACATATTTCAGCGCCTCGTCCAGTTCACCGCGGAAAACGGTGTCGTTCACCAGTTCCTCCACAGCGGATTGACGGAGAATGATTTCACTAATGTCCAGCAAAGGCTTTTCCAGCCAGCTGCGGATGAGTCTGCCGCCCATAGGGGTGCGTGTTTTGTCCAGCACCCACAAAAGCGTACCCTTCTTGTCCTTTAACCGGAGGGTCTCCTCCAGCTCCAGATTCCGACGGGCATCTAAGTCCAGCTCCATAAAGCGGCCGGTGGTGTAGTATTGCAGCTCGATGATGTGGGACAGATTGTTCTTTTGCAGAGCGATCAAATGGCGCAGCAAACTTCCTGCGGCCATAATGCCCTCGGGCAGATTCTCAAGACCCAGCTCTGTAAGGGACTTACCAAAATGAGCTTCCAAAGTGCTTCCCGCTTCGGCAAGCTGGAACTGCGCCTCGCTACCCTCTGTCAGGCAGCAGTGCAGACGGTGGCGCAAAGCCTCGTTCAGCACATCTGCGCAGGCG
>JAZOSY010000112.1:0-6750 GCA_045657385.1 Faecousia sp.
GACTGCTGCAAAATTCTTCTGAATTGTCCGCAATGATTACGGAGGTGTTTTTGTCCATAACTTCCTCTCCTGACTTTTGAGAATATTCCCCTGTGGTAGATGTCCTACCGCGTTGCGACAAATATAATTTAGCATATGGCCGCGCTTTTTGCAAGGAAAAATAAAAACAATTGCTCGACAAAAACGGACAAAAAACAACAAAAAACTGTAAAAAACAAACAATACGACAACATTCGACCTGTGGAGAAAATTTTCTCACGCAGTTGACGGGAGCGGCACAATCATATAAAATAGAAACCACGAAAACAGGATTGGAGGAAGCGCAATGAACGAAAGATGGAACTTAGACCCGATCTACACCGGGTTTGACGATGAAAGCTATATTTCCGATATGGCTGCGGCCGCGGAAACGGTGAAGGAGCTGACGGCTTTTACCGCCGACCTTGCAGCCGCTGAACCCCTTGTCGGCCTGCA
The DNA here is from genome assembly GCA_045657385.1 of Faecousia sp. Taxonomy (GTDB): domain Bacteria; phylum Bacillota; class Clostridia; order Oscillospirales; family Oscillospiraceae; genus Faecousia. The sequence continues at coordinate 475 of JAZOSY010000112.1, forward strand.
CAAAGGCATCGCTCTGCAGGAGCGGCTGTCAGATTTAATCGAAAAGCTGGCAGGCTACGCATCCTTGCGTCAGGCGGCCAACACCCGTGACGGTGAAGCCGGCTCCCAAATGGGCCAGATTATGGCCATTTACAGCGGCACGGCAGCGCCCTTGGCGGCATTTCAGGATTGGGCCAGCAAGCTGCCCGATTTGATGGAATTGGTGGAAAACGATGATAACTTGAAAGACTACACTTTCCTTTTTGCCAACGAAAAGGAGAACAGCCGCTACCTGCTGCCCGGCATCGGTGAGGCAGTTATGGCGAAAATGCGGATGTCCGGCACTTCCGCTTGGAGCGACTTGCAGCAGTATTTGACCAGTACCGTTCCTGTTTCCTATCGGGGCGAAACCACAAATTTGTCCGCAGTGCGGAATCTTGCCTACGATGCAGACCCCCAGGTGCGGAAAGATGCCTACGAGGCGGAAATTGCCTGCTACGAACGGATTCGGGATGCAGTGGCATTTGCCTTAAACTCCATCAAGCTGGAAACCATTTCTACCTGCCAGCTTCGCGGCTACGAATCCCCCTTAGCCCGGACGCTGAAAAATTCCTACATGGAAAAATCCACTTTGGATGCTATGTTCGCGGCCATGGACGCCTATTTGCCCAAGTTCTGGCAGTACTTGAAAGCCAAGGCCAAGGCCCTGGGCCATACAAATGGCCTGCCTTGGTACGACCTGTTTGCGCCTATGGGCAAGACTTCCACCAAATTCACTGCCGAAGCCGCCCGGGATTACCTGGTGAACCTGTTTGCCGGTTTTGACAAGGAACTTTCCGATATGGTGGCCACCGCCTTTGACGAGGCTTGGATCGACTTCTATCCTCGTGACGGCAAGGCCGGCGGCGCGTTCTGCGCAGATGCCCAGTGCATCGGTCAGAGCCGTATCCTCACCAACTTTGACGGCCAGTTCGGTGACGTCCTCACTCTCGCCCACGAGCTCGGACACGCATTTCATAATGAATGCATCCGTTCCCATCGGACACTGAACCACGATTACTCCATGCCTGTAGCGGAAACCGCCTCTACTTTTAATGAGTGCGTGGTGATGGCTGCCGCTATTTCCGGCGCAGCGGATAAGGAAGAAAAACTGGCGCTGATTGAGTCCCAGTTGCAGGACGCCACCCAGATTATCTGCGACATTTACTCCCGTTACCGCTTTGAGACCGCGGTCTTTGAAAATCGGGAGCAGCAGTTTATGCAAGCCGATGACCTGTGCGCTATGATGGAAAAGGCCCAAAAGCAGTCCTACGGCGACGGCCTGGACGCCAATTGCCTGCACCCTTATATGTGGGTCTGCAAGAGCCACTATTACGGCCCCACATTCTATAACTTCCCCTATGCCTTCGGCGGCTTGTTCGCCCGTGGCTTGTACGCCCAATATGAAAAAGAGGGCGCGGCATTTGTTCCCAAGTATAAGAAACTGCTCTACACAACCCCCGTTGCCACAGCAGAGGACACCGCAAAGGTGGCCGGCATTGACCTGGGCGACGAAAACTTCTGGCGCAGCGCGCTGCAAATGATCGCAGACCAGATCGATGAATTCTGCAAACTGGTGGAGGAATAACTATGATTCAGAAACTGAAAGAATTTTTAGATAGCGCTCACAGCGTCTACCATGGTGTGGCAGCATTGGAAAAAATGCTGGTCGATAACGGCTACACCGCCCTTTGCGAGGGTGAAAATTGGAATTTAACCCCCGGCGGCAAGTACTACTTGACCCGTAATGGCAGCGCCATTTTGGCTTTCCGTCTGCCCCAAGGCGCACCCAAGGGCTTTATGATCACTGCCAGCCATTCCGACCGCCCCGGTTTTAAGGTCAAGGAAAACGGCGTTCTGAAAGGTGCTTATACCCGTTTGGCGGTAGAACGCTACGGTGGCATGCTGATTGCACCCTGGCTGGATCGGCCTCTGTCTGTTGCCGGTCGCGTATTGGTGCAGACCGAAAACGGTGCCGAAAGCCGCCTGGTGGACTTTGACCGGGACTTGCTCCTCATTCCCAACGTGGCAATTCATATGAACCGCACCGCCAACGACGGCTACAAGTGGAATCCTGCCACCGACACCATTCCTTTGCTTGGCAATAAGGAAGCAGCCGACAAGTTTATGGAAGAACTGGAAAATATGGCCGGCGGCAAGATCTTGGGCCACGACCTGTACCTGTATGTGCGGCAGCCGGCTTCTGTTTGGGGCTTGGAGGAGGAGTTTGTGTCCTCTGCCGCCATTGACGATTTGGAATGCGCCTGGGGCTGCACCCAAGGCTTCTTAAAGGCCGGGGCTACGGACAATATCCCCGTGCTGTGCGTGTTTGACAGCGAAGAAGTAGGTTCTTCTTCCTATCAAGGCGCGGCATCCGATTTGCTGGCAACCACCCTTTCTGCCATCTGCAAAGCCCTCGATTTGGAGCAGCGGCAGATTTTGGCAAAATCCTTCCTGATTTCTGCCGACAATGCCCACGCCATTCACCCCAACCACCCGGAACTGGCCGACGCTGCCAATGCGCCGGTGATGAACGGCGGCGTGGTGCTGAAGTTCAACGCCAACCAGCGCTACACCACCGACGGCGTGTCCGCGGCCATCTTCCGCGCCATCTGTAAAAAAGCAGATGTTCCTGTGCAGACCTACTGCAATCGTGCCGATATGCCCGGCGGCTCCACCTTGGGCAACATCTCCCTTTCTCAGGTGGCGGTACTCAGTGCAGACATCGGCCTGCCCCAGCTGGCAATGCACTCGAGCTATGAAACTGCCGGCGTGAAGGACATCGCATATTTGGTTGATGCCATCACAACTTTCTACGGCGCTGACCTGGAAATGCAGCCCGGTGGCAGTTTTACATTGAAGTAAAAAGGCGAAAGCCGTTGCTTTTTATGGAAAATGCAGGCAAAACGCACAAAAAGCAAAGACAAGTTCTGTTAATATTCACAGTTGGCTGCTTGCAATAATTGTGATATTATATTACCATCCCATCGCATAGCCACTACTCCACAAAATAGTGTCTATGACGTAAAAAAGGAGGAAAACAATCCGTCTGACTCACGGTGCGGCAGTGTGGAGACCTGTCGTAATGCACCCGGAATTTTGCTTTCCGGACTGTAAGAATGTACGCGAAAGGATCGGTACATTTAGAGTCGAAATGTATGGCAACTGTAACCCTGAAAGACGTAATGAAGATCTACCCCTACAGCGGCGACGAAGAGCGCAAATCCAGAAAGGCCAGAGAAAAAGAAGGCATTTCCAAGAAGACGAACCTGCAGATTACCGATAAGGGCGTCGTAGCAGTTCAGCAGTTCAACCTGGAAATCGCCGACAAGGAATTCATCGTTCTGGTTGGTCCTTCCGGTTGTGGTAAGTCCACCACTTTGCGTATGGTCGCAGGTTTGGAAGAAATCACCGAAGGCGAACTGTGGATCGGTGATAAGATGGTCAACAGCGTGGCTCCTAAGGACCGCGACATCGCCATGGTTTTCCAGAACTACGCTCTGTACCCCCACATGACCGTGTATGATAACATGGCCTTCGCTCTGAAGCTGCGTAAGGTTCCCAAGGGCGAGATCGACAAGAAGGTTAAGCAGGCAGCTGAGATCCTGGAGATCACTGAGTACCTGAACCGTAAGCCCAAGGCTCTGTCCGGTGGTCAGCGTCAGCGTGTGGCTATCGGCCGTGCGATCGTCCGTGACCCTCAGGTCTTCCTGATGGACGAACCTCTGTCCAACTTGGACGCCAAGCTGCGTAACCAGATGCGTGCTGAGATCATCAAGCTCCGCAGCCGTATCAACACTACCTTTATCTACGTTACCCACGACCAGACCGAGGCTATGACTCTGGGCGACCGTATCGTCATTATGAAGGACGGCTTCATCCAGCAGATCGGCACTCCTCAGGAAGTGTTTAACCACCCCTATAACCTGTTCGTTGCAACCTTCATCGGCGCACCTCAGATGAACCTGTTTGATGCAAAGCTGCTGAAGAATGGCGACAAGTATAGTGTCAGCCTCCACGGCCACGAGGTCGAACTGAGCGCTGAGAAGCAGGCTGCTCTGGCTGCTAACAAGGTCGAAGAGCAGGACATCACTCTGGGCGTCCGTCCCGAGCACATCATCATCGGCGACGCCGGTATCGATTCCGAAATCGACGTACACGAATTGATGGGTTCCTCTGTCCACCTGCACCTGAACACCTACGGTAAGGACATCGTAGCCATTGTTTCCACCATGGATATGTCCGAGGCCGAGGTTGCCGGCATGAAATCCGGCACCAAGGTTACCTTCACCTTCGGTGGTCACAACTGCCACGTTTTCAACAAGGAAACCGGCATCAACCTGGAAGCCTAATTTACTTAAAACAAAACCTGCGGAAGCAATTCCGCAGGTTTTTTGTTATTTTAAGCCCTCTTGCAGCTGGTGAAAAGTGAACTTTTGCTGTTGTTTTTTCGGTTGCCACACCACATAGATGGTGGTATAATTTCCGTAAGAAATGTGCAAACGGAGGAATCGGAATGTTTGTATTAGCCCCCAAAACCGGCGGAAAAGCCTACCAAAAGGCTGCGGAAGTGTTTTGCCAGATGTACGCAAGCGTAACGGGCAAGGAACTTGCCATAAAAACCGAGCCCAGCCACACCGAGGATATGGTCATCATCGGTACCGACGCGGTGCAGAGTTTCGCTTTTGCCAAACTGGACGGCGGATTCCCCGTCCGCAGCGGCACAGACGATTACTGCATCATTTCCAAGGAAGAAAATGGCAGAAACCTCCTGTTTCTGGGCGGCGGCCGTGGCCGTTCCACCTTATATGCGGTCTATGATTTCTTTGAAAGAAGAGCAGATTGCCACTACTTTTGGGACGGAGATGTGATCCCCCATAAGGACACCGTGGATATTACGAACCTGTATGTGGTGGAAAGCCCCCGGTTCGAGTACCGGGCCATTCGCTATTTTGCCCACCGGGGTTTGGTTCGTTTCCAGGCAGAGCATTGGGACTGGGAAGAATGGAAGCAGGAGATTGACTGGGTCGTCAAGGCGCGACTCAACACCTTTATGCTCCGCATCGGTATGGACGATCTGTTCCAAAAGGCCTTCCCGGACATTGTAAGTTACCCACCGGAGGATCAGAAGCAACCGGATGCCGGCGAGGGCTATAACAACCGCACCACCGCCTGGTCGCTGCAGTACCGGGGCGAGCTTCGCAAGAAAGTGCTGTCCTATGCATTCGATTGCGACCTTTTGCACCCGGAGGACTTCGGAACCATGACCCATTGGTATTCCAGAACCCCCACAGAATTTTTGGAGAAGGTGCAGCCAAAACTGATGAGCCAGCAAAGCACCACCTATTCCGAGCAGACAGGACAGGTCTGGGATATTTTCAACGATAAAAATGTGGAGAACTATATCAAACTCACCGAGACCCATGTGCAGGAATACGGCCGGCCGGATCTGTTCCACACCATCGGTCTGGCTGAACGAAAATTCAGCGACGACCCCAAGAAGAACATTGAACTGAAAAAATTCGCCTATAAGCGGTTTTTGTCCCATTTCCACGATAAATATCCCAATGCCAAGGTGCTGATCGCTGCCTGGGACTTCTTCTTCCGGCTAAATCCCGAGGAGGTCAAGGAGATCGTCAAGCTGTTTGACCCGAGAAACACCCTGATCCTGGACTATACCATCGACTTAAAGTACGAAAAAAGCTCCATGGACAACTGGGATATTATGGGCAAATTCCCTTGGATCTTCGGTATTTTCCACGGCTATATGCCCCAAAGCCACACCCACGGCGACTACGAATACTTAAACGAAAAAATCGCCCAAGCCGATGCCGACCCCTTCTGTAAGGGTATGGACTTCTGGCCGGAAATGTCCCACAGCGACACGCTGATGCTGGAGTATTTCCGCAAAAACGCGTGGCGACCCGACGGCCGCAGCCTGCCGGAAGTCACGCGGCAGCTGTGCCACGACCGCTACGGCGCAAACGAGGAGAAAATGTGGGCGGTTTGGAGCGCGTTTTTGCCGCTGATCAATCTGTCCACCATCCACCAGACCAGCTGTGCATTCCAGCTGCTGAAGCACGCGATCTTGCAGCAGCTGATTGATTTTGGTGCAGAAAACCGGGAAAAGACCATCTCCGGCTGGGAAGAAGTGATCGATGAACAGAAGGCCTTCGACGGCCAGATCGCCGAACTTTTGAAGCAGGTGAAGGCGCTGCCGAAAGCCCTTTTGGAGGATCGGTTTGCCCGTCGGGATTG
>JAZOSY010000113.1:0-6136 GCA_045657385.1 Faecousia sp.
GGCATTTTCGCCCTCGATGACGATATCAGCAGACTTAAGGCCTGCTTCTTCGCCTTCCTGATAGTCCATAATTTTGTAGGTGAAGCCGTGGCGCTCTGCCCAACGGGTGTACATTCTGTAAAGCATCTGGCACCAGTCCTGCGCCTCGGTGCCGCCTGCGCCAGCCTGGAAGCTGACCAAGGCATTGTTGCGGTCGTAATTGCCGGTGAGCAGCGTCTGCAGACGGCAGGTCTCCATATCGTCGGCAAGCTTTGCAAAGCCGTCCTGCAGCTCCGGCAGCATAGAATCGTCGTCCTCTTCCGCTGCCATTTCGCAGATGGTCATCAAATCGTCCCAAAGGGCGTTCATCTGCTTATAGCGCTCCAGCTTGCTCTCGCAGCTTTTTGCCTTCATCACAATCTGCTGGCTTTTTTCGGGATTATCCCAAAAACCGGGAGCCTCCTGCATTGCGTGCAGACGCTCCAATTCATTACGCAGACCCTCAATATTCAAAGACTCCGCCAAGCCCTCCAAGGCCGGCTTAATTTCATTCAATTTTTGCTTGTAGCTATCGAATGCAATGTTCATCGGTTCTTTGCCCTCATTTCCTTCAGTTTGGACATTTCGGTTTATTATATCCTATTTCAGCTTTTCTGTAAAGTAAAAAAATAAAAAACCAGGCAAGTTTGCCCGGTTTTCGTCATCTTTCGCTTGGTCCGCCCTCAACATCGCAATAAATCCAGTCATCAATATCGGCATACTGGACGGTATTCTCGCACATACTCCTTCCCCCTTTCCGCAACAGCTATTCAGTATACGGGATTGGACCCGTGATTTCTGCTGAAATTTGCGGATGTGCAAAATTTTGTTTTCGGTTGACATGGGTTATATTTTTCGGTACAATACTCCAGTATATGCCCCAGTAGCTCAGTTGGATAGAGCGTCCGCCTCCTAAGCGGAAGGTCGGGGATTCGAGTTCCTTCTGGGGTGCCAAAAAGCCGTGATTTCTAGTAAATCACGGCTTTTTTATGATTTTCTTCAACAATACGGTTTGTCGGCAAAAAATTACTTGGTCATTTTCTCCTGCTTGACCTTGTGGTCAATGATATGACGGGATGCAAGCTCCTTGTGGATATCTTCCACACTAATACCCATTTGCACCATCAGCACCATTGCGTGATAAGCAAGGTCTGCCAATTCGTAGATGGTCTCCTTCTTGTCATCGGCCTTGCCGGCAATGATAACCTCGGTACATTCCTCGCCCACCTTCTTCAGGATCTTATCGATGCCCTTTTCGAACAGATAAGTAGTGTAAGAACCTTCGGGGCGCTGTTCGTTTCGACCTACCAGCATATCGTAGAGACCCTGCAGGCTGAACTCTTTCCGCTCATCGCTTTCCCATATGGTATCGTTGAAGCAGGAATCGGCGCCGGTGTGGCAGGCAGGACCGTCCTTTTCCACCATCACCACCAGTGCATCGCCGTCACAGTCTGCGGTGATGGAAACAATGTGCTGATAGTTGCCGCTGGTCTCGCCCTTGAGCCACAGTTCCTGACGGGAACGGCTATAGAAGCAAGTCAGGCCCTTTTCCATAGAAATGCTCAAGCTCTCACGGTTCATATAAGCAACGGTCAGCACATTCTTGGTGATGGCATCTACCACCACGGCAGGAATCAGGCCGTTTTCATCAAATTTCAGTGCGTCGATAGAAAGCATATTATAACCTCACAATAATATCGTTTTGTTGCAATTCCCGCTTTAGGTCAGGAATCTGAATCTGTCCAAAGTGGAAAACCGATGCTGCCAGAGCCGCATCAATGGTGGGAATGGCCCTAAACAGTTGGGTAAAATGCTCCACCGCGCCGGCACCGCCGGATGCGATGACCGGCACATTTACCGCCTCGCACACCGCCTGCAGCATCTCCACATCAAAGCCTTTTTTGACGCCGTCGGTATCGATGGAGTTGACTACCACCTCACCTGCCCCCAGCGCAACGCCCTTCTTCAGCCATGAAATGGCCTCCATGCCGGTGTCCTCTCTACCGCCCTTGGCAAAAACACGGAACTGGCCATCTACCCGTTTAATATCTGCAGACAGAACAACGCATTGGCTGCCGTATTTCTGTGCTGCGTCATAAATCAGTTGGGGATTGCGGATAGCACCGGAATTGACGCTGACCTTGTCGGCGCCGCATTTGAGCACCCGGTCAAAATCATCTACCGTATTGATGCCGCCGCCTACGGTCAAGGGAATAAAGATTTGCGAGGCTACCTGCCGCAGCACATCCGTAAACAGTTGGCGACCCTCAAAGGATGCAGTGATGTCATAAAATACCAGTTCGTCAGCACCGTTGTCGGAATAGAGTCTTGCCAGTTCAATGGGAGACGACACATCCGCAAGGCCTTGGAAATTCGTTCCCTTTACCACCCGGCCGTTTTTAATGTCCAGGCAGGGAATAATGCGTTTTGTGATCATTTTGCTGCCTCCAATGCTTCTTTCAGGTCGATTGCTCCAGTGTAGTAGGCTTTGCCGATAATTGCGCCGTACAAGTCCATCTCGCGCAGGCGCCGTACATCCTCCATTGAGGAAACACCGCCGGATGCGGTTATATCCAGACGGAACTTTTCAGAAAGACTTTTATACAGCGCAAGGTTTGTACCCTTCATAGCGCCGTCCTTGGAAATATCGGTGCAGATGATGTTTTTCACACCGATATCTTCCATTTTACGCAGGAAATCCTCCAGCATGATTGCTGCGGTTTCCAGCCAGCCCTTGATGGCGATGCAACCGTCCTTCACATCTGCGCCCACGGCGATTTTGTCGCCATGCTTCGCAACTGCCGTACGCAGAAACGCTTCGTCATTGACAGCCGCTGTACCTAAGATCACACGGGACACACCTGCGTTTAGATACCGCTCGACGGTTTGCATATCCCGGATACCGCCACCAATCTCCACAAACAAGGAAGTCTGCTTTGCCACCTGCTCTACAATGGCAAGGTTCGGTGTTGTGCCGTCCTTTGCACCCTCCAAGTCCACCATATGGATGTGGGTGCAGCCGCAATTTTCAAAATCGCAGGCGATTTCAATGGGGTTATCGCTGTAAATGGTCATATTGGCATAGTCGCCTTTATAAAGGCGCACTGCTTTCTTTTCAAAAAGGTCAATTGCAGGGATAAGAATCATAGCGCGCCCTCCCCTTCACAAAATGCTTGCAGGATCTTAAGCCCCACTTCTCCGCTTTTTTCCGGGTGGAACTGGCAGCCCATTACATTGCCCTGCTGCACAGCTGCGGTGAGCTCCTTGCCGTATTCAGCAGTTGCCACCACGCTCTCAACGCAATCGGTTGCGTAGAAGGAATGCACGAAATAAACGCAATCGTTTTCTTTGATATACCGCAGAAGCTTGCTTTCCTTTGCGAAATGCAAGGCATTCCAACCGATGTGGGGAATCTTCAGTTCCGTAGGAATGGTGCCCTCCATAGGCACAACGCTGCCTTTCAGCAGACCCAAGCCCTGATGCTCGCCGAACTCATAACTTTTCTCGAACAGCAGCTGCATACCTAGGCAAATGCCCATGATTTCCTTGCCATTCGCCACCTGCTCCCGGATCAAATCGTCCAGACCGGATTCGCGCAATTTCTGCGCCGCATCCGCAAAGGCACCCACGCCGGGCAATATCAACTTGTCGGCCTTGCGGATCACGTCCGGGTCGGAGGTGACCACCGCTTGCGCGCCGATTTTCTCCAAAGAGGAACACAGAGAAAACAGGTTGCCAACGCCATAATCAATTACTGCAATCATGCCAAGATCCCCTTTGTGGAAGGTACTTCATCTGCAAAAGCGCTGTCGATGGCCACAGCCGTTTTCAGGCTGCGTGCAACGGACTTAAACGCGCCCTCAATGATGTGGTGAGAATTCACACCGGCCAACTGCTGGATGTGGAGTGTGACGGCCGCATCTCTTGCAAAGGCAATCCAAAACTCCTGACACAGCTCAGTATCAAAATCGCCCACCTTGGGGGTAGGAATGTTTAAAATGGGATAGAAACCGCCGCGGCCGGAAATGTCCACAGCAGACAAAATCACAGTTTCGTCCATAGGCAGGATCATACTGCCGTAGCGGATAATGCCCTTTTTGTCGCCGAGGGCTTCGTAAAAAGCCTTACCCAAGCAAATACCGATGTCCTCAACGGTGTGGTGGTAGTCAACATAGGTATCTCCCACGCAACGAACCGTCAGATCAAAGCGGCCGTGCTTGGCAAAAAGGGTCAGCATATGATCCAAAAAACCGCAGCCGGTCTGAATATCGCTCTGGCCCTTGCCGTCAAGACAAATGGTCAGGGAAATGTCTGTTTCTGCTGTTTTACGAACAATGCTTGCTGTTCTCATAACAGTTCCTCCAATACTTCTTTCAGTTTCTCCATAAAGGTTTCCATTTGTGCCCTACTGCCCACAGTGATGCGGTTATATCTCTGCAGACGAGGGGTGTCGAAGTGGCGAACCAATACGCCCTTTGCCTTCAGTCGCAGGTAAATTTCCTTGCCGTCTGCTTTGGGATGGGCGGCAAAGAGGAAGTTTGCCTTGGAATCGGTCATGGTAAAACCGATGGCTTTCAGTTGAGCCGCTGTCCATTCCCGGACTTCCATAATGGTGCGGCAATTTGCCCGGACATAGTCCTCGTCCAACAGAGTGCCTACGCCTGCGGCCATAGTCATACGGTTGACATTATAGGGGTTGGTGGAATACTTGATGGTATTCAGGTCGGCGATCAGCGCCTTAGAGCCGATACCAAAGCCCAATCTGCCGCCTGCCAAGGAACGGGATTTGGAGAAGGTGCCGGTTACCAGCAGATTCTCGTACTTACGGGTCAGGGGGATCACACTCTGACCGCCAAAGTCCACATAGGCCTCATCGATGATTACCACATTATTGGGGTTGGTCTTTACAATCTGCTCAATCTGCTCGGGCGTCAGCACCAGACCGGTGGGCGCGTTGGGGTTTGCGATGACGATGGTTTTGTGAATGCCACAGTAATCCTCCGGACAAATAGAAAAGTCCTCTGCAAGGGGGATCTGCTCATAGGGAATACCGTTCAGGGCAGCAAACACCTTGTAGAAGCCATAGGAAATGTCAGGAAACACTACCGGGTGACTATCATCGCAATAGGCCATAAAGGCGAAATTCAGAATCTCATCCGAGCCGTTGGTGAAGAGAATTTCATTCTCTTCCACGCCAAAAATCTCTGCGGCCTTCTTTACAAGATCCCGACATTCCGGGTCGGAGTAAAGCTGCAGATTCTCAGCGGCCTCGGCTGCCATTTTCAGCGCATTGGGTGACGGAGGAAACGGCGATTCGTTTGTATTGAGTTTTACATATTGGGTATCTTTTGGCTGTTCTCCCGGTGTGTAGGGAGTTAAATTTGCGAATTTTTCGCTGAAGAAACGGCTCACTTTATTTGTCCTCCATAGGCTGACAGGATTCGAACTCAAATAGGTTTTTAGCCATCTGCATTCCCCAATACTGCAGATAATCCCTCGATAATATACAAAGTATTGTCTTCGTGATTATCTTTTTCTTGGAAAATGCAGAGGGCTGAAAACTGCAAGGCATCTATCAGCAAGTAATTTTTGAATGATTTTTGGTGCAGATGACGCCGCCTTGCTAACGCAAGGGAAGGAAGATAAGGCAAAAAAACAGGAAAAAGGACTGCTGATAGGCTATTTCGGTTCGAAGCCTGTCAGCCTACGAATCACTGCGCTTTTCGCGTGGGCGGTCAGGCCCTCCTGGGTTGCAAAATAGGCTACATCTTCTGCCACATTTGCCAGCGCTTCTGCTGTGTAATATGTATATTGGGTCTTTTTGATAAAATCGTCCACAGACAGAGGGCTTGAGAACCGGGCCGTACCGCTGGTGGGCAAGGTGTGGTTAGGACCTGCAAAGTAGTCACCCAAGGCCTCGGGGCAATTTCTGCCCATAAAGACAGAGCCTGCGTGACGGATACGGTCCAGATAATCAAAGGGATTATCTATCAACAGTTCCAGATGCTCGGGTGCGATTTCGTTGGCGGTATCGATAGCCTGATCCAAGGAATCCACCACGATGATCTTGCCGTTGTTATCGATGGAGGCTCTGGCGATTTCCGAACGGGACAGCATA
>JAZOSY010000114.1:0-4088 GCA_045657385.1 Faecousia sp.
TTCGATCTCATTCCAGATCTTCTCCTGGGCAGCCTTGCGGCCTTCGGAAGAAACAGCGCGGATGGAGCCGATGATACGGCGGCGTGCGCGGTTAACTTCAGTGATCTTCAGCTCAGTGGTGGTGCCAACCAGCGCAGCCATATCGCCGCCCTTGGCAACGCCGGACTGGGAAGCAGGAACGAATACGCGGATGCCCTTAACATTGCAGACAATGCCGCCCTTGTTCTCTTCAGTGATGACACCCTGAACGGTGGTCTTTTCTTCGCACCAGGTAGCCATGTCGTCCCAAATCTTCATGCCGTCCAGTTTCTTCTTGGACAGCTGGCAGGTACCCTCCTGATCGTTGACGCGAACAACGAATACTTCGATTTCGTCGCCGACCTTCAGAATATCCTCGGGCTTCACAGTGGGATCTGCGCTGACTTCATCATACGGAATATAACCGGCATGCTTGGTGCCCAGATCGATCTGGACTTCAGTAGCGCCAATACCGGTAACAACACCGATAACCTTATCTCCTGTATTTAAAGTCTTGATGGACTGCTCAAGAAGCGCCTCAAAGCTTTCCTCCTGAATAGCCTCAACATTAGTAATTTCGCTCATAGTCTTGTTGACCTCCTTTATAATCCACACCGGTGTTGATGCACCGGCCGTGATTCCAACATCAGCCACACCGCGGAAAAACTCGGAATCCAGTTCAGATGCGTTATCCACCAAAACCACCCGATCGCAGTGCTCCCGACATATCATCGCCAAGCGGCCTGTGTTGGAAGAAAGAGTGTCCCCTACAACGACCATAGCCTGACAAGTTTGACTTAACTTCGCCGCTTCGCTCTGTCGGAATTCAGTAGCTTTGCATATTGTATCAAATATTTTCAGATTAGTAAACACTTTTTTTGCAAAATCTTCGCAACTTTTCCACAAAGATTCCGTGGAAGTGGTCTGACAGACCATACTGATGGGGAAATCCTTGGAAATTTCTCCTGAATTTACCCAGTTTTCCAGTTCTTCCGGGTTTTCAAAAATTTTGCAATTTGTACACCAGCCGGCAATACCCTCCACCTCCGGATGGGAACGGGTGCCGATAATCACAGGCAGGCGACCTTCCTCCTCCGCCCGGCTGACAATGCCGTGGATACGCTTGACAAAGGGGCAGGTGGCGTCCACCACTGTGGCACCGCTGGCTTCCAGGGCATTCTGAACCGCTTTGGAAACGCCGTGGGAGCGGATGATGACCGTCATATCCTCCCCTGCTTCTTCCGGCGCATTAATCACGCGGACGCCGATTTTTTCAAAATGGGCCACCGCGTGGCGGTTGTGGATAATGGGACCCAGTGTGCAGACCTGTTTACCCGTAGCCGCCGCTTGCTCCACCATCTCCACCGCCCGGTTTACACCGAAACAAAAACCTGCGCTTTCCGCCAAGTGGATTCTCATACAGGGATTTTCTCCTTGATAATCTTCTTCATAGCATCCAGAACGCCTTCAATATCCAGGTCGGAAGTGTCCAGTTTCACAGAGTCCTTTGCCATCTTCAGGGGCGCAATTTCCCGGTGGGTATCCTGATAGTCACGCTGCACGATTTCTTTCAGCACCTGCTCCAGGTTTGCGGACTGACCCTTGGCAATCAGTTCGTCATAGCGGCGCTTTGCACGCACTTCGGGCGATGCGGTCAGGAAGATCTTTACATCGGCCTTGGGCAGCACAACGGTGCCGATGTCACGGCCGTCCATAATCACGTTGTGGGCTTTTGCCACATCACGCTGCATATCCAAAAGCACTTCTCTGACCACCGCGTGGGCAGACACAAGGCTTGCCTTCTGAGAGATGTCCTGGGTGCGGATCTCGCCCGTTACATCCAGGCCGTTCATCAGCATATGTTGCTTGCCTTCCTCATCATATTCAATCTGAATTGTCAGTTCGTCGATGTAACGCTCAACGCCGTCCACATCTTTGGGGCTGACGCCCAGAAGATCCATAAAATACGCCACAGTGCGGTAAATCGCACCGGTATCCACATAGTAATATCCCAATTCCTTTGCCAGGCGCTTTGCGATGGTGCTTTTACCTGCACCGGCCGGGCCGTCGATTGCGATTGCATAGGTCTTTGCCATCTTCTGTTCCTCCTTATTCTCCCTGCCGGCGCAATTTCGCCAAAGCAGTTTGTTCCATTGTGATTACTTCATCAGCGGTTAATTTCAGTTCCGCTGCAATTTGCTGGGGTGTTTGGGGCAGGCCGCCTTCCAAGCCGAATCGCAGGGTCAGCAGTTTTGCCTCCTGCTCCGTAAGGGTGGAGAGCATTTCCAGAATCCGCTGTCTTTCCTGGAAATAAGCGGTGTTTTCCACCTGCTGATTGTCGTCCGGCAGTTCTTCCTTGGGTTGCCGTTCTTCATCAATTTTTTGGCGCGTTCTGGCCTGATTCAGCATTGCTTCGTAGATAGCAGCTTCCTCCACGGAAATGTGGATTGCTTCGGCAATCTCCTCCAAGGTGGGGGTTCTTCCCAACTGGGAGAGCAATTCCCGGTCCATATCCCGGTAGTCTGTCAGACCGCTGCGCATCTTTTCGCCAACGCCGCTGGCTCTTGCCTGCAAAAGCACGGTTTTGGCCAGATATTGGTCAATCCACCAGGAAATGTGGTCTGTAAAATCGCCGCCGGCATAGTTCAAAATGCCCTGCCACAAGCCCAGGCTGCCTTCTTGAATCAAGTCCAGAAGCAGAACACCCCGTCCTGTCATTTGGCAGGCGCGCTCGATTACTAAGTTCAAGGACAGGTTTGCCAGTTTTTGTGCCGCTGCATCGTCGCCGGACAGATACTGTTCTGCCAGCGCATTCACATCTCCGGCCACAGGCATGTCTGCCAGTTCTTCCAAGTAAAGTCTTAATGGGTCATTTTCGTCCAGGTTCGCCAAAAGGTCACCGCTTTGAGCAAGGCGCTGCTCCAATTCCAATCGCGCACCGGCTTCGCCGTCGGGACTGGCTTTCGGCAGTTCGGAAATGTCAAGCCGTATCCCCTTCTCCTCAAGGGCCAACAACGCCATTTCCGCTTCCTCATCGGACACATCTTCCAGCAAAGTCAAGCACTGCGTCGCAGAAATTGTATCGCCCGGCTGTAGCTTTTCCACCGCCAAATCCCAAGGCGACTTCTCAAATTCAAATTCCATCATCGCAGGAAATCCTCCAATCCAAAATCGGCACCCAAAAGTTTCAGCTTCTCCATCACCTGGCGCTCAATTTGCCGGGCGCGTTCTTTGGAAACGCCCAGTTTTACGCCGATGGTTTCCAGCGAATAGCACACGCCATCCTCCATACCGAAACGCAGGCGAACCAATTGCTGCTGTCGCTGGTCAAGCATACTAAGCAACACATTGATAGTATGTTCCAATTCCCGACGCACCAAGGCTTCTTGGGGTTGGGGCGTTTGCAAATCCTCCAGGAAGAGCTGCAATGTACCTTCATCGTCACCGGCCGGGGCATCTAAAGAGCAAACCTGTGGCACCAATGACAGATATTCATTTACTTTCTTTACAGAAAAGCCACTATGCGCGGCAATCTCTTCCACATCCGGCTCTCGCTCCAAAAGTTGCTCCAGCGCCACTTTGGAGGCCAGCACTTTCCGGATCCGCTCTGCCGTATGGACGGGTACGCGAATCAGCCCTGCGTGATTGAGAATGCAACGACTGACACCCTGCCGAATCCATTTTGTAGCATAAGTGGAAAATCGATACTCTAACGTAGGATCAAACTTTTTGGCCGCGATCAAAAGGCCGATACTACCCTCCTGAATCAAGTCCAGAAGTGGCACACCTCTGCCGGCATACTCCTTGGCAACAGACACCACCAGCCGCAGATTGGCTGTAACCATAGTGCGAATAGCATCTTCATTTCCGGCAGCGCATTTTATAGCCAGTTCCTTTTCCTGTTCGGGAGTCAGCCGGGGTATGGAACGAATCTGCTGCAAATACTGCTGGGCTTCATCTTCCCCGTGACCAATGACGGCAACCGGTTGCTCCGTTGCGGTTGGGCTCATGTTTGGAATCCCTTACTTTCTTTCATTCGATTTCTAAGCTTCATCAGGTCATCATCGGAA
>JAZOSY010000115.1:0-4789 GCA_045657385.1 Faecousia sp.
CTGAGCGCCCCAAGATGTTCGATTCCGTTGCCCGTCCTTATGTGATGGCCTTTGGCGAGACCTTTAACAAACTGCCCTCCTGCGGTGTGGGCGGTCCGATGGCCCAGGCGGCTGAAGCGGAAAAAATCCTCTCCTGTGACCCGGACATTATCATATCTGAGTTCAAGGATGTAGCCAAAGCCGACGCATTGCAGAAACAGTTGGGCGTTCCCGTTGTAACCGTCAGCTCCGGCTCCAACGGCGTGTTTGACGAGAATTTCTCCGCATCCGTCGAATTGCTGGGCAAGATTTTCGGCAAAGAGGAACGAGCAGCAACCTTGCTGAAATACATCACCGACGAAAAGACCGCAATTGAAACCAAGGTCGCAGGCATCTCTGACGCGGATAAGCCCAGCGTGTACATTTCCGGTCTGGGCAACTGGGGTACAACCGACCACCTGACAACTGCGGAAAAGTATGTCTCTTTCCAAGTGGCAGGCGTTAAGAATGTTTTAAGCGGACTGGGTATGACAGGCGTCGGCCCCATCGAGGAAGAAAAGTTCGTGGAACTGGGCGAAAAAATGGACATCATCATTATGGACGCCGCAGCCGTGAAGAACATCAAACCCCTTTATGCCAAGGATAAGACCATGTTCGATACCTGCAAGGCTTGGCAAAATGGAGAAGTGTATTTGGAAATGGCCTATAACGCCTACTACACCAACCACGAAATCGCGCTGATTAACACCTGGTTTATTGCCAAAACCGTCTATCCCGAAGTCTTTGCAGATGTGGATTTAACCGCCAAGGCCAACGAAGTGACCAAAATGTTCCTGGGTGTGGAGTTGGCAGATGAGATTGCTGCCTGCCCCAGCAGTTTTGGCGGCTATCAAAAGATTGACACCACCACTTTCTTCGGATAATCAGCAGAGGAAACCGTATGGAAAAGAAAGACATTATCGAATTTTTTGACCGCTGCGCCCCTACCTGGGATGCGGATATGATCAAAAGCGATGTAAAAATCGGAATGATTTTAGACAATGCCGAGGTAGGCGCAGGCATGGATATTTTGGATGTGGCCTGCGGCACCGGCGTGATGTTCGATTATTATCTGGAGCGTGGCGTGGCTTCCGTTACCGGCATTGATATTGCCCCCCAGATGGCAAAAATTGCGGAGCAAAAATACCACGACGAGCCTAAGGTACAGGTCATCTGCGGCGACGTGGAGGAGTATGCCTTCGATCGCAAATTCGACCGGATTGTGGTTTACAACGCATTCCCCCACTTCCCGTACCCCAAGCGCCTGATTAAAATTTTGGCAGGCTTACTCAAAGAGGACGGCAGGCTGACCGTTGCCCACGGTATGAGCCGGGAAGCCATCGACGGTCACCATAGCGGTGCGGCCAGCAAGGTATCTAACGGCCTGATGGCGGCGGATAGTCTGAAGCGAATATTTGACGCTCACTTCGATGTGGAGGTGGTGGTTTCCAACCGCCATATGTATCAGGTCAGTGGTGTAAAGCGAGATGTTTTGGCCCACGCCCACGGCGGCTTTGCCCATTCCCACGGTGGCCTGACCCACAGCCACACCCACGGAGAAGAAGCACACGACCATCTGCCCAAAGAAAATGCAACACCTTTGGAAGAACTGCTGGTAATGATGAAATATCTTGTCAGCCACAACGACGCCCACGCCCAGGAGGTGGCCGATCTGGCCCGGGAGCTGATGGCCGCCGGCAAGGATGTGGTCTACGACGAGATTATGGATGCGGTGTCCGATTTCGATATGGTCAACGCAAAATTGGCTGCCATTCTGGAAAAATTGACCGCCCAGGAAGAATTTTGAAAATTTATCCCCCCGGGGGGCTTGCGGCCACCAAAAAACCTATGCTAGAATGAGGCCATCGGTTAATATTTCCCAATCCTATATACGAAAAGCCACGCTGTTTGGGGAAACAGCGTGGCTTTTTCGCGACATTGGTCTTGCCCCTTCGGTCCCAATGTGCTATAATCAGGAAAACAGGAGGAATAAAAAATGATTGAATTTTTTAGATATTTCTTTGGTAAGGGCGAAACAGAGGAGTTCACCAATTTTACTCTGGCTCATTTGCTTCCCATCCTTGTGGCCGCCGGCCTGATTTATTTGGTGTATCGCTTCCGCAACAGCGTTCGGGAGCTAAAGGGTGAGGTGAACTTCCGCTATACGATCGCCTTTATCCTTATCGTCTGCGAAATGTCCTATTTCTGGCGTCTTGTTGCAATTCCGGCTCTGGGTGCCAATGCGGTCGACCACCTTCCCATTACAGTGTGTGGCTGGGTTTGCATTTTTGCAAGCTATATGGTCATTGGCAAATCCCAGACGCTTTTCGACATCTGCTATTTCTGGAGCTTTGCAGGCTCTACCTTCGCGCTGATCACCCCCACGGTCATCACCTACACCGGCCCCACCAGATTCCGCTACTATCAATTCTGGGCAGAACACCTGATGTCCTTTGTGGCCATTTTCTATATGATTTTTGTACATAAGATGCGCCCCAACAAAAAGTCCATATTGAAGGCATATATCGGTATTGTGATCCTCGCTGTAATTGCCTATTTTGCAAACCAAACCATCGGCCCGGGCGCCAACTATCTGTATATGGCAAAGCCCGAGGACACCCCCTCTATTCTGGACTTCCTTCCTCCCAACTTTGCTCTGCGGCTTTGCGTGATGGCCGCTGTGATCACCCTGATGTTCCTGCTTGCCTATCTGCCTTGGTTTATTAAGGACAGAAAGGCAAAGAAGAATGCCATCCCCGTCCTTTAAGCCATTAAAAAACTCCCGGTCACTCCGGGAGTTTTTCTTTATCTTGCGCCGAATATATGGGCTGTGTAGAAATAGGGAATGCCGTTTTCCACCTCATAGCTGATGCCGATGCCGCAATCTTGATATTCCTCGTGAATCATATTGGCATAGTGGCCGGGACTGTTTTTGAACAGGACAAATGTCCAGGCGGCTGCCGCCTCGATCTGGCTCTGCGAGCCGACCCATTTGTCCGCAGCGGTATAACTGCCACTTCCCACATGGGAAGTCATACAGATATTTTCGCCTACAATCATATAGGGGTAGGCGCTTTCATCCACAAGGGAGTAGTAAAGCTCGCCGTTGGGTCTTGTGTGGGAGAACAGCTCCTGAATTTCATCATCACGGATGGCCGCCACCCGATCCAGCTCGCCGTTCAGCGTCAGCTGGTTCAGCTGCTTGCCGGACCGCTCCAGATTCACAAGATTCAAAAATTCCTGCTTGATCCGCTCCAGCACCTGATCGCTGATGGTCAGCTGCTCCGGCTGGGCAGAGGGCAGCTTGGACAGAGCCTTTTCCTCTTCCTTGCCGCAGGTTTTGCAGGTTCGCTTGGCTGCGCCGGCCGCGTCGGCGGTAGGCGCAATCACAGTGGCCCAATCGCCCCAACTGTGGCTAAGGGCTGCCACGGCCTCCGTGTAGGAAGCGCCGCAGGCGCAGGTGAAGGTCTTGATGCCGGCCTTTCCACAGCCGGGCTGGGTGGTCACGGTGCCGTGGTAATCGTGGTTGTGAGGCGGCGCCGGGGTGTCCGGCTCGGTGTTCTCGTCGGTAACGCTGCCGGACTCGGTTTCGTCGGTGTCTTCGGTTGTGTCGGAGGCGCTCTCCTCGGTAGTGTCGGAGGTGCTTTCCTCCGTGGTGTCAGGGGCGCTCTCCCCGGTGGAATCCGTAGAAATTTCTTCCTCGGTAGTATCCGTGGTGCTTTTATCGGCGGAGCCGGAGGTTTCCGATGTGCCTAAAGACGATTCTGTTGTGTTGTCCGTGGCATCGTCGACCTTCTTGCCGCAGGCGCTCAAAATCAGCGTCAGCGCCAAAAGCAAAACAATTATTCTCTTCATTTTTCCTCCCTGCGCGTTTTTCTTTCATTATAACAAGGAAACAGAAAACATACAAGTTTATTCGCGCCGATTGCAAAATTTTCACGCAACTGCTATAATATAACAAATGGTCTGCACAACGCGAGGTTTTTATATGGTTCTGAAAACATTTCGCATCACCCACAGTATGCCGGACAAGCAGAAGGGTCCGGGCCTGTTCACAAGCGATGCGTACACCGCCCTGCGGAACCTGACCACCCGGCGGAACTACCGGTGTCATTTCTGCTACTGCGACCCGGCCTTTAACCCCGAAAAAGAGGAGTGCGTCAAATGAATATTTTATCCATCGGTAACAGTTTTTCTCAGGATGCCCAGCGGTATCTGCACCAGATCGCAGAGGCCGACGGCTTTCAGCTACAATGCGCCAACCTCTATATCGGAGGTTGTTCCCTGAAAACCCACCACGACAATATGCTGACCCGGGCGGAAGCCTACAATTTTGAGACCAACGGCTCCTTCTTAGGGCCTCTTGTTTCCCTGGAGGACGCCTTAAAAGCCCGGGATTGGGACATCGTGACCCTCCAGCAGGTCAGTCAGGAATCCCCCGACTATACCACCTACCAGCCTTACTTAAACGAGCTGGCCGCCTATGTGCGCCGTCTTGTCCCCAAGGCCAAGCTGGCCTTTCATCAGACTTGGGCCTATGAGCAGGACAGCGCCAGACTGCTGGAGTTCACTCCCTACACCGACGCCCGGCAAATGCTCTCAGACATTATAAGCGCCTCCCAAAAGGCCGCCCAAGCCATCGGCGCGGACTACTATATCCCCTCCGGCCAGGTGCTTTGGGGGCTTCTGGATAGCGGCATTGAAAAAATCCACCGGGATACCTTCCACGCGACCTTGGGTCTGGGCCGCTACGCGCTGGGTCTTATCTGGT
>JAZOSY010000116.1:0-12293 GCA_045657385.1 Faecousia sp.
GGACACCATGGCAGGCCCTGTGGTGGCCGCCGATCAGGTAGGCGCAGGCGCAGGGGACAAGGTTTTGCTTGTGACCGGCACAGTAGCCAGCAAGTTTTGTATGGAAGCGCCGATAGACGCGGCGGTGGTCGCCATCATCGATCAGGAGAAAAAACTGTAACAGGAGGCATGCTATGTCTGCTCACGAAATTTTGATCGCCATTATGGCGGTGTTTGCCGCCGCAGGCGCGCTGGATCGGATCTTCGGCAGCCGGCTGGGGTTGGGTCAGCCCTTTGAGGAGGGCATTCTGGCTATGGGTACATTGGCCCTTGCCATGCTGGGTATCATCAGCTTAGCACCGGTTTTGGCGAATATTCTAAATCCCGTGGTTGTGCCGGTCTATCGGTTCTTGGGCGCTGATCCGGCTATGTTTGCTGGCACGATCCTGGCCTGCGATATGGGCGGCGGCCAGCTTGCCCAACAGATGAGCAGCGACCCGGATGCAGCGCTGCTGGGCGGTGTGCTTTGCGGCAGTATGCTGGGAGCGACCATCGTGTTCACCATCCCCGTGGCTATGGGCATACTGCGGCAGGAGGACCGGCCGGCGATGGCAAAAGGCATTCTGGCCGGCATCGTGACCATTCCCGTAGGCGTTTTGGTTGGCGGTTTGGTGGCCGGCTTCCCGGTTTTGATGGTGCTGCGGAACTTAATTCCCATCGTAATCATCGGCGGTTTGATCGTTTTGGGCCTGCTTTTTGCGGAAAAGGGCATGATCAAGGGCTTCGGCATTTTCGGCAAGGGCATCGTGGCGCTGATCACCGTTGGCTTGGGCGCGGCCATTGTAGAGGAGCTGACGGGCTTTACCATCATTCCCGGTATGGCGCCCCTAAGCGAGGGCTTTGAAACGGTTGGTGCCATCGCCATCGTGCTGGCCGGCGCGTTTCCTTTGGTGCATGTGGTCACAACGCTGCTGCGAAAACCTCTGATGAAGCTGGGCGGCAAGCTGGGAGTCAACGATGTGGCCGCCGGCGGCCTGATCGCCACCTTGGCCAACTCCATCGCCACCTTTGAGCGTGTAAAAGATATGGACGAACGGGGCAAGGTGGTGAACATCGCCTTTGCGGTCAGCGCGGCCTTTGTGTTCGGCGACCATATGGGCTTCACCGCCGGCTTTGCCCCCACTATGCTGACGCCGATGATCGCAGGCAAATTGGCCGGCGGCGTAACGGCTGTGGCGGTGGCCCTGCTTCTGACAAGAAAAAAGTCGTAACACACCAACCCCTAACCTTGTACCATCTTCCGGCGATGCGCGCCTGGAGGGGTACATAGGGGAGGTGGCTTTGATTGCGGGAGCAGGGGGCTCAAAGCCTCCCCTATGCCGCATTCTTTGGGTACTTTCTTGGCGGCGCAAGAAAGTACCGCCCCCGGCAGGGACCGGAAGTAAGGCTTTCCACATTTCTCGGTATGCGCGCTCTCCCTCCGTCACGGCTAACGCCGCGCCACCTCCCTCCCAGAGGGAGGCTTATGATTGCCGCGTCGCCTGCGGCTCCTCGCAATGACGGGATAGAATGACGGGGTGGTTGGAGGAAGGCTTGTTCCGCGGTTGACAAAACTCCCTTATTTTGGTATGCTAAGCCTATACAAAAATAAGGAGAAAAGTTATGAAAAGAACCGATTATATCAGCTGGGACGAATATTTTATGGGCATTGCTATGCTGGCCGCCCGGCGCAGCAAGGACCCCAGCACCCAAGTGGGCGCTTGCATCGTATCGCAAGATAACATCATCATTTCCACCGGCTACAACGGTATGCCCAAGGGCTGCTCCGACGACGAATTCCCTTGGGATCGCACCGGTGAGGATACCAAGTACCCCTACGTTGTCCACGCGGAACTGAATGCAATTCTGAATGCCAACGGCCGTGACCTCCGGGGCAGCCGGCTGTATGTGGCACTGTTCCCCTGCAACGAATGTGCCAAGGCCATCATTCAAAGCGGCATCAAGGAGGTCTACTACCTGTCCGACAAGTATGCCACCACTCCCACCACCATCGCCTCCAAGCGGATGCTGGATGCGGCCGGTGTGCGCTATGTGCAGCTGCGAACCAATGTGAAGTCCATCACCTTGGATTTGGTGGCCGAAGAAGATAAATAAGCGGATTTACGCCCCTGTTTCCGTTTTTAGGAAACAGGGGTTTTTACCGCCCCACGGAAGATTTTTCCTGAACTAGCAGACAAAATTCTCGCTTTTCGTCGGGTTTTGTCAGCGGACAGGTTGCTTTTTTTGGGATTTTGTTGTATGATATAGGCGATTTTTGATTAGAGGAGAACAATGTAATGGAACAACACGGTCAAAATCTTTCCGGCGGCTGTTCTTGCAAAAAGAGAACTCCCAGAATTGAACATTGGCACATGGTTGCGCTGTTGCTTGCGATATACGATTTAGTCGTGGTTTCCGGCGCGTATTTTTTGGCGCTGTGGCTGCGGTTTGATTGTCAGTTTACAGCCATTTCGATGGAATATCTCTACGCATGGCAGTGCTTTACCCTTCCCTATGCGGCCATCTGCGTAATTGTGTTTTATCTGCTGCACCTGTACCACGGCATTTGGCGGTTTGCCAGCTACAACGAATTTAAGCGCGTTGTATTTGCATCCCTGATTACAGGCATCGTGCACACCGTGGGCATCACTTTGGTGCTCAACCGCATCACCACCGAGGTTTCCAGAATGCCCGTTTCTTATTATCTGGTTGGCTTCGGTCTGCAGTTTTTGCTGATTTTGGGTATTCGGTTTGCTTATCGGTTCGTGCTTCTGGAGCGCACCAAGCATAAAAAGCTGTCCCAGCATACGGTGGCCAATCGGGTTATGCTCATCGGTGCCGGTTCTGCCGGTCAGATGATTCTGCGCGACATTCACAGCGTAGATAATGTGCAAGACCGCGTCTGCTGTATCATCGATGATAACCCCAACAAGTGGGGCCGGTTTATTGACGATGTGCCCATCGTGGGCGGTCGTGAGGACATTCTTCTGAATGTCAAGAAATACAAAATCGAGAAAATTTATCTGGCCATTCCCAGCGCAAGTCCCACCGAACGGCGAGACATTTTAAGCATCTGCAAAACCACCGGCTGTGAACTGAAGAACCTGCCCGGTATGATGCAGTTCGTGACCGGCAATGTGCGTGCTGACGCGCTGCAGGATGTAAAGACTGAAGACCTGCTGGGCAGAGAGCCCATCAGCGTGCAGATGGACGAAATTTACCGCTATATCTCCGGCAAGGTAGTCCTTGTGACCGGCGGCGGCGGTTCTATCGGCAGTGAGCTTTGCCGGCAGATTGCCAAGTACAACCCCAAGCTCCTTGTCATTTTCGATATTTACGAAAACAATGCCCACGCAATCGCCCTGGAGCTGAAAGACAAATATGCCATCCTGCAATTTGAGACCCTGATCGGCCCTGTCCGCGACAGTCGCCGCATCAATCAGGTCTTTGAAAAGTACAAGCCCGACGTTGTCTACCACGCGGCCGCCCACAAGCACGTGCCGCTGATGGAGGACAGCCCCTGCGAATCCATTAAGAACAACGCCATCGGCACCTACAAGACCTGCTACGCCGCTATGATGAACGGCTGTAAGCGGTTCGTGCTGATTTCCACCGATAAGGCAGTGAACCCCACCAATATTATGGGTGCCTCCAAGCGGATCTGTGAAATGATCGTCCAGTCCTTCGACCGGAAAATCCGGGAAGGCAAGGCAGGCGACCTGCTGCCTCTGCACGTTCACACCGAGGATTCCTACGGCAGTATGCGCAGCATGGTCAAGGATGGCTTCGTTCCCCAGACCGACTTTGTTGCCGTGCGGTTCGGTAATGTGCTGGGTTCTAACGGCTCTGTGATCCCCCGTTTTAAGGAGCAGATCGCCCGGGGCGGCCCTGTGACCGTTACCCACCCGGACATTATCCGTTACTTTATGACCATTCCCGAGGCAGCCTCCCTGGTGTTGCAAGCCGGCACATTCGCCCAAGGCGGTGAAATCTTCGTGCTGGATATGGGCGCGCCGGTGAAAATCGACGATTTGGCAAGAAACCTGATTCGTCTGTCGGGCCTGCGTCCCGATGTGGATATTCATATCACCTACACAGGCTTGCGCCCCGGCGAAAAGCTTTACGAAGAAAAGCTGATGTCGGAGGAGGGCCTGAAGACCACCTCCAACAAGCTGATTCACATCGGCTCTCCCATTCCCTTTGATGAGGACGGCTTCCTGGCCGAACTGCCCAACCTGATGGCCGCCGCCCACGACGGCAACGAGGCCGAAATTCGGCAGATGGTGGCCGCCGTTGTGCCCACCTACCGTCCTGCCGGCGAACACGGCAGCGAATACAAAGGCAAAGCCTTTGAAGAACAGATGAAGCTGGTCTCCAGCCACTAACACATAATAAAAACCTCCCTCGGCTGAGGGAGGTTTTTATTGTGTAATTGAGAATTGAGAATTAAGAATTAAAACAACTACCTGAACATTCTTCTCCCTCCCGACGATGCGCGCCTGGAGGGGTACACAGGGGAGGTGGCTTTGATTGCGGGAGCAGGGGGCTCAACGCCTCCTGTTGCGGTGCCCGGCGAATGTCCTCGGCTAAAGCCTTCGTCCCTCGCCGACCGCTGCCACTCGCTCAGGTCGCTTTTTCCGCCACCGGCGGCGCTCCCATCGCTCCCCCCTATGCCGCATTCTTTGGGTACTTTCTTGGCGGCGCAAGAAAGTACCGCCCCCGGCAGGGACCGGAAGCCAAACAACTGAATCGCTACCGACAGTAACGCAAGTCTTTCGTTTTTATGGCGTTCTTAACTTCTCTTCCAACGCTTCCAAATCGCCGTCGGACAAACCCGAGTAGTTGATGACCAGTTGCTGCTTTGCCCATTCCGGCACGGCATTATGGTAAAATTCGCTTAGGGTCTGCACCCGGAAGCCGGCGGTTTCGCACCAGGCGGTCAAGGCTTCGTCGGTCATTTCCGTGTCAATCTTTAACAGGAAATGCAAACCTGCATCTTCCTCCAATACGGTGAGCTTTTCAGCAAAGGGCGCTGTTAAGAGCGCATCCAGTACCCGGTTTCGCCGGGTCTTGTAGAATTTCCGCATCCGGTTGATGTGCTTTTCAAAATGTCCCCGTTCAATGAATCTTGCTAAGGTATACTGCTGAAAACTGGGCACGGTACAACTGTAAAATCCCAGTTTTTCCCGAAAAATCGCCATAAGGCCGGCTGGCAGTACCATATAACTGATACGAATAGACGGGGCAAGGGTCTTGGAAAAGGTGTTCATATAAATCACGCGATGTCCTCCGTCCAGACTTTGCATGGTAGGCAGCGGATGGGCGGAAAAACGGAACTCGCTGTCGTAATCGTCCTCGATGATGTAGCGCCCCGGCTCTGCATTTGCCCAAGCCAGCAGTTCCTGACGACGGCTCAGGGGCGTTACCAATCCCGTGGGGAAATGGTGGGCAGGAGAAATGTGCAGCACCTGCGCCTCCTGCAGGCAGGCCGGGTCAACGCCCTGCTTATCCATTTTCGCATCCACGCAGGCCGCGCCTGCTGCGGCGTAAATCTTGCGGATCTTGCCATAGCCCGGCTCTTCCACCGCGTAGCTTTTATCACGACCCAGCAGCTGGATCAGAAGGTTATATAGAAAGTCCGTGCCGGCGCCGATGAGAATATTCTCCGGGTCAACCTGCATACCGCGAAACTGTCCCAGATGGGCGGCAATGGCCTGCCGCAGCTCGGGAAGGCCCTGATAGTGCAGCGGCAGCAGCAGCGCCTCGCCTAAGTCCAGCACCACCTCCCGTTGGAGCTTGCTCCACACGGAAAAGGGAAAATGCACCGGGCCGTTGGCGGTCAGATCCAAAAGCGCCTCCTCTTTTTTGGGGAGTGCTTTCTCCACTTTAGCCGGAGCGGCCTGCTGGGCTTGTGGTACAGGCTCTACGAAATAACCCACCTTTTCCTCCGAACGGATGTAGCCCTCGCAGAGCAGCTGGTAGTAGGCGGTCTCCACGGTGATCTTGCTGACCTTCAGGTTAGCAGCCAGCGCCCGTTTGGAGGGGAGCTTTTCGTTTGCAGCCAGCGCGCCTGTTAAGATGTCCGAGCGTATGCACCGATAAAGTGCCTCATAAAGCGGCACACCCGGCGTTTTTTTGAGTTGATATGTGAGCATAGCTTTTACCTCTGGGGCAGGCCGTTTTTACGGTCATACATCACAAGCAGGCTGCCGTTTTCCACGGTGATCTCCGCTTTTTCCCCCACAAAATGGTTGCTGACACCCAAGGGGAAGCCGGCGGAAAGGGTCCCCTTTTCCAGCTGGTAGTGAAGGCCCTTGATGGTGACGCCTTTTGCGTCGCAACCCATACAGAATACGGAAATGATGCCCTCGGCGGCTTCGTCAAAGGCGATCGTTCCATTTTTTACCACGGTCACAAGGTAGTCCTTGCCTATAAGATAGCCGGTTGCGCCCCGGTCTGCCAAGTACTGCAGGGCAGAAAAATTGGCAACGGTATGGTCGAGCCGAGGGCCGTCCAAGCTGCCGTAGAGCAAAAACTCCCGATAGCCCAGCCCGAGACCCCGTTTGACAGCCAGCATAGCGTCGGGGTCATCCTTTTCCACAGGGAAAACGGTGCTGTCGTCCGGCTCATAGCCCAGCGAGTCAAAATCTCCCAAAATGCAGTTGGGCGCAAGACCCAACGCCTGCGTGTGGACTAACCCTCCGTCGGCAGCCAGAACATAATCGTCCTTTTCAATTGGTTTTACAAGGCCGTCAAAGCCGGCGGCGCAGAAAATCACACAAGTTCCCATAAAAAATCCCTCCCGGGACGAATTTTTCTTTCATCTTACCACAAAGCGAAGAAAAACAAAAGTCCGGGAGGGAAATATTTTCAAAAAAGCCCCATAAATAGCAAAAATCGCAGGCTTTACCTGCGACTTCTGCAACAAAAAAGAGGAGAAGAGAATGAAAAAAAGAAGTTAGCAATTTTAAGCATTGTGGACTATCGCGGCTGTTCACCGCAGTCCTTGAACCTTACAAGCACATAATAATGGCCAATTATGAAGATAGAAGAAAGAAACTGTGAAGATTTTATGAATTTATGCGATTTTTTGCATAATTTCTGAAAAGATTTCCCTTGCCATTTGACGAAGGCGCAAAAATAGGGTATGATACGGTTAAGAAGTATGGCCACCCAGTAAGGAGAAGTGTATGCTGGATAAGTTGCAGGCGGTTGAAAGCCGTTACGAAGAATTATGCGCCCGGGCGGAGCAGCCGGACTTTTATAATGATCCCAAAAAGGCCGCGGCCATTTTGCGGGAGACCAACGACTTGCAGCCTATTATCGCCGCCTACCGGGCCTATCGGCAGGCAGAAACCGATATGCAGGAAGCGCAGGAGCTGATGAGCGACCCGGAGATGAAGGAATTCTGCCAGCAAACCTACCAGGACGCCAAGCAGACAATGGAGGATTTGCGCGCGCAGCTGCAGATCCTGCTTTTGCCCAAAGACCCCAACGACGACAAGAATGTGATCGTGGAGATCCGGGGCGGCGTAGGCGGCGAGGAAAGCGCCCTGTTTGCCCACAGCCTTTTCAGAATGTACTCCATGTACGCGGCCAAAATGGGCTGGACAGTGGAACTGATGAACTACAACGACACCGAACTTGGCGGTGTAAAGGAAGCGGACTTCGTCATCACCGGTCGGGGTGCTTACTCCCGTCTGAAATACGAATCCGGCGTACACCGGGTCCAGCGTGTGCCGGAGACCGAGTCCGGCGGCCGTGTCCACACCTCCACCGCCACGGTGGCTGTGCTGCCCGAAATGGAAGAAGTGGATGTGCAGATCAATCCTGCAGACATCGAAATGCAGGTCTACCGTGCCTCCGGTGCCGGCGGTCAGCATGTTAACAAGACCTCCTCGGCGGTGCGGCTGATCCACAAGCCCACGGGCATCGTGGTGGCCTGTCAGGAGGAGCGCAGCCAGCTGCAGAACCGGGAAAAATGTATGCGTATGCTGGCCTCCAAGCTCTACGAGATCGAGCAGGAGAAGCAGGACGCGGCGGTCACCGGTATGCGCCGCAGCCAAGTGGGCACCGGTATGCGCAACGAGCGCATCCGCACCTACAACTTCCCTCAGGGTCGCGTCACCGATCACCGAATCGGCCTGACCCTTTACAAAATCGATCAGGTGATGGACGGCGCCACCGACGAGATCATCGATGCTTTGGCCACCGCCGACCAGGCAGAGAAACTGAAAAACAACAATTAAGAATTGAGAATCGAGAAGTATGGAATTCATCACAAACTCACCGGCTGAAACCGAAGCCGTGGGCGCGGCGCTGGCCGCCCATCTTACACCCGGCGCACTGATTGCCTACCGGGGTGACTTGGGCGCAGGCAAAACCGCCTTCACCCGTGGACTTGCCCGTGGCCTTGGCATCCAAGACCCGGTCACCAGCCCCACCTACACCATTGTAAATGAATATTTGTCCGGCCGGCTGCCCCTTTTCCACTTCGATATGTACCGTCTGCGCTCAGCTGACGACCTGTTTGACATCGGCTGGGACGATTATCTGGAACGGGGCGGCGTGTGCGCTGTGGAGTGGAGCGAAAATGTGGAAGAAGCACTGGAAGACCCCATCACCGTCACCATCGAAAAACTGTCCGACGATGACCGCCGGATCACCATAGGAGGTAAAATCCATGATTTTAGCCTTTGAAACCTCGGCAAAAGCCGCCGGCGGGGCTCTTCTGGAGGGCGGCAAGCTCTTGGGTGAAAGCTATCAGAACACCGGCCTGACCCACAGCCAGACCCTGATGTCTATGGCAGAGGATCTGCTGGTAAACTGCGGCAAAGCCGCTGTCGATGTGACCGCTGTGGCCGTGGCCGCAGGCCCGGGCAGCTTCACCGGCGTGCGCATCGGCGTGGCCGCGGCAAAGGGCTTTGCTTGGGGAAGAGAGCTCCCCTGCTACGGCGTTTCCACCTTGGAGGCTATGGCCCGGAATTTCGACGCTTGGGAGGGCTATGTTGTTCCCACCATGGACGCCCGTCGGGATCAGACCTACACCGCCATCTTTCAGGCAGAGGGCGGAACCTGCACCCGGATAACAGAAGACGAAGCCATTTCCTACGAGGAACTGGGAGAAAAACTAAAAAATTGCAAAAAACCGATTTTTTTAGTTGGAGATGGCGCAGTTTTGTGCTATAATAAATTGAAAGAAGCGGTGGCCGGTTTGGTGCTGCCTTCGGAACACCGACTCCATCAACGGGCGGCAGGCGTTGCCTTAGTTGCCTTTGATATGATGGAAGCTGGCCTTCCCGGCGACGGCAACAGCCTCACACCCAACTACTTAAGACTCTCTCAGGCAGAGCGGGAGCGCTTGGCCCGGGAAAACAGATAAAGGAGCGTATTAAAATGGGTACTGTTCACGAATTAAACCATCCTCTGATCCAGCACAAGCTGGCTATTCTCCGCAACCGCAAGACCGGCGTTAAGGAATTCCGCGAGCTGGTCAGCGAGATCGCAGGCCTGATGTGCTACGAGGCCACCCGGAACCTGCGCACCGAAGAAGTTATGGTGCAGACTCCCGTGGCTCTGGCAAAGTGCCGTAAGCTGGCCGGCAAGAAGCTGGCAATTATCCCCATCCTCCGCGCAGGCTTGGGTATGGTGGACTCCATGCTGGACTTGATTCCCTCCGCTAAGGTGGGTCATATCGGTCTGTACCGTGACCCCGAGACCCATATGCCCGTTGAGTACTACTGCAAACTGCCCGAAGACATCGGCAACCGTCAGGTATTCGTGGTCGATCCTATGCTGGCAACCGGCGGCAGCGCCATCGCAGCAATCGATTTCCTGAAGAAGCGCGGCTGCAAGTACATCACCATGATGAACATCATCGGCTGCCCTGAGGGCGTGAAGGCCGTACACGATGCCCACCCGGATGTGGACATCTACCTGGCTGCTATTGATGAAAAGCTCAACGAACACGCTTACATCGTTCCCGGTCTGGGCGACGCAGGCGACCGTATCTTCGGCACAAAG
The DNA here is from genome assembly GCA_045657385.1 of Faecousia sp. Taxonomy (GTDB): domain Bacteria; phylum Bacillota; class Clostridia; order Oscillospirales; family Oscillospiraceae; genus Faecousia. The sequence continues at coordinate 10,042 of JAZOSY010000116.1, forward strand.
TAAATTTTGGCAAGATGCAAAAAGGCCCCCTCTGACGAGGGGGCTGTCTGCATAGCAGACTGGGGGAGAGACTCAACTTTGCTCGTTTCTCTCCCTCTGTCAAAAATCAAAGATTTTTGCCACCTCCCTCATCAGAGGGAGGCTTTGTTTTGCACGTCGCTACCCCCTACGAAAATTCTGCATTAAAAATCCCGTCCGAAAGGACGGGATTTTTCTTATTCCAGCTCGAAAGCGCCGGTGTAGAGAAATGTAGGGACCGGCGTCCTCGACGGTCCGCTGGTTTTTGGACTGTCCGGGAGGCCAGTCCCTACAAAATTACTCTAATTCGAATGCGCCGGTGTAGAGCCGGTAATAGGTGCCCTTTTGGGCGATCAGGTCTGCGTGGGTGCCACGCTCGATGATCCGGCCCTTTTCCAGCACCATAATGCAATCTGCGTTGCGGACGGTAGAGAGGCGGTGGGCGATGACGAAGGTGGTTCTGCCCTTCATCAGCGCGTCCATTCCCTTTTGCACCAAGGCCTCGGTACGGGTGTCGATGGAGGAGGTGGCCTCGTCCAAGATCATCACCGGGGGATTGGCAACCGCTGCCCGAGCGATGGCGATCAGCTGGCGCTGACCTTGGGACAGCTGGGCGCCGTTTCCGGTTAACATCGTATTGTAGCCCTCAGGGAGTCTTGTGATGAAATCGTGGGCATTGGCGGTCTTAGCCGCGTCCATACACGCCTCATCGGATGCACCCGGGTTGCCGTAGCGGATGTTCTCCATCACCGTGCCGGTGAACAGGTTCGTCTCCTGCAGAACGATGCCAAGGCTTCGGCGCAGGTCTGCCTTGCGGATCTTGTTGATATTGATGCCGTCATAGCGGATCTTGCCGTCGGCAATGTCGTAGAACCGGTTGATCAGGTTGGTGATGGTGGTCTTGCCGGCGCCGGTTGCGCCAACGAAGGCCAGCTTCTGACCGGGATTTGCAAACAGGGTGACCTCGTGCAGAACGGTCTTTTCAGGCACATATCCGAAGTCCACCGCATCCATAGTGATCGCGCCCTGCAGCAGGGTGTAGGTGATAGAGCCGTCGGCCTGATGGGGGTGCTTCCACGCCCAGATGCCGGTGTGCTCGTCGCACTCGGTGATGTTGCCGTTTTCGTCCACGCGGCAGTTGACCAAGGTCACATAGCCGTCGTCGGCCTCCACCTCTTCATCCAGCAGTTCGAAAATACGCTCCGCGCCGGCCAGCGCCATCACGATGGCGTTGATCTGGTTGGAAACCTGACCGATGGGCATATTGAACTTCCGGCTCAGGAGCAAAAAGGCTGCCAAGCCGCCCAAGGTGAGCAGATTTCCGTCGGATGCGATGGCAACGTAGCCGCCTACGATGGCCAAAATGGTATACTGCAGATAGCCCAGATTGTTATTGACCGGTCCCATCATATTGGTGAACGCACCGGCCTGAAAGGCATTGACACGCAGATTCTCGTTGATCTCGTTAAATTCGCCCTTGCAGGTCTGCTCACGGCAGAACACCTTGACCACGCGCTGGCCGGTGACCATTTCTTCCACATAGCCGTTGACCTTGCCCAGGGCTCTTTGCTGGCCGATGAAGAACTTAGCGGAGTTGCTTGCCACCACCTTGGTCACATACAGGATGCCGGCGGCGGTGACAACCATCACGCCGGTCAAAATGGGCGAGGACACCAGCATCAGCGCAAACACGGTCACCAGCGTTGCCACAGAGGAAATGCAGTTGGGCAGCGCTTGGGTGATCATCTGGCGGAGCGTGTCGATGTCCGAGGTGTAACGGCTCATCACATCGCCGGTGGTGTGGGAGTCAAAGTAGCGGATCGGCAGTCGCTGCATATGGCGGAACATCTCGTCGCGGATGGATTTTTGGGTGGCCTGACCCACTCTTGCCATCAGGAAGCTATACAGGAACGAGGATACGATGCCCAGCACATACACGATGCCCATTCCCACCAAAAATCGGATCAGGGGCGCAAAATCGGGGTTTTCCTGTCCCTTCAGAGGGGCAATATAGTTGTTGATCAGTGGCTCAAGGGAATAACTGCTTAAGGCCGTTGCCAGCGAACCAATCAAAATGCACAGGATTACCAGCACCATAGTTGCCCGGTAGGGCTTCATATAGCTAAACAGCCGCTGCAGGGTCTTTTTGGGGTTCTTGGCCTTGCGGCCGTCGCCTTTCATACGGATAGGAGGCATTATTCCTCGCCTCCTTTCACCTGAGATTCATAGACCTC
>JAZOSY010000117.1:0-3126 GCA_045657385.1 Faecousia sp.
TGTCAAGTGTAACATGGTACACACCAGTGTAAGGACATAGTACACAACCTACAGCCTTGCAATGGACCGGTGAATTAACTGACCGCTTTCTGTATCAAACTCCGCGATTTTGAAGTTTCGATAACAGGCAATGAATGATTCACCACTGGGGGTTGGTCTAAATTCGATATATTGGTCTCTCATTGTTTCGCTTAAATAGACCTGCCATTTATCGAATCTGGCGTAACCCCAACTGTTAACCTTGATCACATGGTGCTCCCCACCATATTCGTATTTTTCAATTTTTTCTTTGTATTGTCGCTGGCTTGGCTCATAAACATCCCCCGGCCTTTTTCTTCCAAGAGCTTCGTGAGGTCGGATGTTGTTGTACTTTTCGCGCCAGTTGTCCAACTTGCTTTTTGCATCCTCAATGTTGGCGATGGTTGTGTGATTCAGCAGTTCTTGTTTCATCGTTCTGTGAAACCGCTCAATCTTGCCCTGGGTTTGCGGATGCTTAATGCGACCGTGAATCGGAAGAATATCCAGATCCATAAGCCACCGTTCGAATTGGGTATAGCCTTTCCGAAAGCCAGCAAATTGTGCGCCGTTATCTGAAAGAATGGAATCCGGCAGACCAAATTCCTGAAAAGCCTGTGTGAATACGGGAATTACCACATATGATGTACGCAAATGTGGAACTACCCGAATGGCAAAGCGGGAATGGTCATCTATGATATCCAATGGATAACAGTATCGACCATCTTCCATTCGAAACTCACCTTTGAAATCTGTTTGCCACATTTGGTTGCACAATTCCTTCTCAAAGCGAACAAACGGCTGCCGCTTCTGGGATTCTTCCGGACGAATGCAATTGAAACGGTGAAGAATATTATTGACTGTTTTGGCACACGGGATATTCTTATGACCTTCCTGAATAAGAACATCTCTAATCGTTCTGGCACCCCAACCGGGATTGTTTGATCTGACTGCCAGGACAAGCTGCTCTACTTCTTTCGGTGTTTTGGTCGGACTGGTATGCGGTCGCCGGCTTCTGTCTGTGAGGGGTTGCTGTGCCGCGTAGCGCTCCTTCCATTTGTACCCTGTATGCCGGGTAATACCAAACTCACGGCACAGGGCGCTAAAGTTGTTGCAATATTCGGCGGCTTGCGCAAATTCTCTTCTTTGGTTTTCCACAGTTCTACACTCCCACGGCATCTTACAGCACTCCTTTGTCTGTTTTTGATGCCTGTATTGTACTATAAAACTGTGTACCATGTCTTTACACACCTGTGTACTATGTTACTACACTGTACACCTGTGTGTCCGCCCGTTTTCGGAACGGCACACAGGCCGTTCCCTACAAAACAATTTTACAGAGACCTTATTACAAAATAGCCCAGTACCAGGATGCCCAAAATGATGCGGTACACACCGAAGGCCTTGAAGCTATGGTTACGGACATATTCCATCAGGCCCTTGATGACCAAAAGGCTCACGATAAAGCTCACCACGCAGCCAACTGCCAACACGCCCCATTCGGTGCCGGTGGGCATCAATGCTTCACCGCCCATAATATCCAGGCCGTATTTCAGCACCTTCAGGGCGCTGGCACCCAGCATGGTGGGAATTGCCAGGAAGAAACTGAACTCTGCACCGGCAGACCGTCCCACACCCAGCAGAATCGCACCCAGAATGGTAGAGCCACTGCGGGATGTGCCGGGGATCAGGGCCAAGCACTGGAACGCACCGATGAAAATGGCGGTTTTATAGTCCAGGGCGTAGACATTTTCGATTTTGCCTCCACGGGCAGCATTGCCCTTTTCCAAAAACAAAAATGCCACACCGTAAACGATCAGGGCGATGGCCACCACAATATAATTGTACAGGTGCGCATCCATCCAGTCGTCCAGCACCAGGCCGATGGCCGCTGACGGCAGCACCGCCACGATCACCTTCAGCCACAGATCCCAGGTGTCCTTCTTTTGCACCGTGTCCTTCTTGGGAGAAAAGGGGTTCAGCTTATGGAAGAACAGCACCAGCACCGCAGCGATGGCGCCCAGCTGGATCACCACCTGGAACATCTCATAAAATTCCGCTGTCACCTTCAGCCTGATGAACTCGTCCAGCAGAATCATATGTCCTGTGGAGGAAACGGGCAGCCATTCGGTGATGCCCTCCACGATGCCGAACAGAACAGCCTTTAATAATTCGAGAAATGTGGTCATAAGAACCTCCGAACATCCCTCCCCCGGGGGGAGGGTGGATTTTTACGAAGTAAAAAGACGGGTGAGGAACGGCGTGCAGCTTGACCCTGTAACAAGCCTGCCGCCAAAAGCAAGCTGTAAGATTTACGCCCGCATTCCTCATCCGCCCCCTTCAGGGGCACCTTCCCCCCGGGGGAAGGCTTGGGTCTATCATACCACCAAAGACGGTTTCTTTCAAGCACATTTCTGTCGTTCACATTTTGGGGTGAAAGTATTCATAATTTATTCACCTAAAATTACTTTTTTGCGGTATAATAGAGAAAATAGAAACTTTAGGAGGTTTGCCCTATGGCTATATCCGTATTGATCGTGGAAGATGATCCCAATATCCGGGAGCTGCTGCAGATGTATTTGGAAAAGGACGGCTATGCCGTGACCCTGGCCAACGACGGCGGTCAGGGACTGGAAAAGTTCCGTTCCATCAAGCCCGACCTGGTGCTGTTGGATGTAATGATGCCGGTGATGGACGGCTGGGCGGTATGCAAGGCCATCCGCGCCGAGGGCAACACCCCCGTCATTATGCTCACCGCCAAGGGCGAGACCGATGACAAGGTACAGGGCCTGAAGGCCGGCGCTGACGACTATGTGACCAAACCTTTCGAGATGAAAGAGCTGCTGGCCAGAATCGAGGCTGTGCTGCGCCGCACCGGCAATGCCCCTGCCCAGGAGAGTGCCCGCCGGCTGAGCTTCGATAAAATGGTCATCGATATGGATGCCTTTGAGCTGATCATCGACGGCAAGAAGGTAGATACGCCCCCCAAGGAGATGGAGCTGCTGTTCTATCTGGCCTCCTCCCCCAACCGGGTCTACACCCGAAACCAACTTTTGGACGAGGTGTGGGGCTTTGACTATTTTGGTGACTCCCGGACTGTGGATGTCCATG
>JAZOSY010000118.1:0-8685 GCA_045657385.1 Faecousia sp.
GCAATGGCTTCGTCGATCGCCTTAACGGTACGCTCGTAATTGTAGTCGTTACCGCCGAAAACTCTATCAAAAAGTGTCAACTTCGTATCCTCCTATATTTAGTCAAGTTCATCGCTATCAAGGATAGCTTTGATTTTCCGAATTTCTTCGATTGCTTTGGGACTGAAATCGTAGGGTGATTTCCCTTGACGGTCTGCGTCGATGATCTCGGTGTTGTAGTGGATGCAGCCAAGCAGATCCTCGGCCGGGATGGACTGACGGATGAAGGCTTCATCCTGCTCGTCCCGTACTTTGTTTGCTACCACACGCACACGCTTTACACCTAAATCGTTAGCCAGACGCTTCACATTCCGGTAGGTCTGTACGCTTCGTGCGCCGGGCTCAATGACCACGATAAACTGGTCCATATTTGCCGCAGTGCCGCGACCTAAATGCTCCAAACCGGCTTCCATATCCATAATGACCACATCGTTTTTTCGATAGGTCAGCGCGGACAGGATAGATTTGAGCATCACATGCTCGGGACAGACACAACCGCTGCCGCCCACATCCACAGTGCCCATTACCAAAAGTTTTACGCCGTTGATCTCCTTGGAAAAGGTGTCCGGAATGTCGGAAACCTGGGGATTCAACTTGAAAAACTTGTTGGCCGCATTGGCGCCGGTGCGCTCTTCAACCAAAGTGCGCATTTTGGAAATGGGGACGATCGCGTCCACCTCGTCTTGCGTAAGACCAAGGGCTAACCCTAAATTGGCATCCGGGTCTACATCGGCAGCCAGAACTGTGCGTCCTTCGTCGGCGTAGAGCCTTGCCAGCGTGGAGGACAATGTGGTTTTACCCACACCGCCCTTACCTGTAATTGCTACTTTCATCAGATGCCCAAAGCAGCGCGCTTTGCCTCGATGCAAGCGATCATCTTGTCGCCGAGGGACTCAATGTCGGTATCCACAACGAACTTAGCCTCAACCCACTTGTTGATGCCGTTTTCGCCCTGCAGCAGCTCGGTGACCTCGGTAGAACCCTTGGAGTAGGGATCAACACCCAGGAAGGTCTCAATACCGGTAGCCACAACATAGTTACCGATGGAAACAGCCTTCTCGGACATCCATTCGGGAGCGCAGCCAACAACAGGAACCTGAGAAATGTTAATGCCCCAGTCCTTAGCGATGTCGGAAGCCAGAATCATCATACGGGAAATATCCACGCAGGAACCCATGTGCAGAACAGGGGGGATGCCGGCCAGTTCGCAAACGCGCTTCAGACCTGCGCCGCAGTATTCCTTAGCCTGCTCGGGATCCATCAGGCCGGCCTTTGCAGCAGCCTGTGCGGAACAACCGGTGGTGATAACGATGATGTCGTTCTCCAGCATCTTCTTCATCAGATTGATGTGAGCAGTGTCGGGACGAATCTTGGGGTTGTTACAACCAACCATAGCCACAGCACCGCGAAGAACGCCGGAGTGCACGCACTCGATCAGAGGCTTGGTGGTGCCCATTTCATCCAACTGGGTGTTGGCAACGCCGTCCAGAACCTTCTTGATAGCCTCAACAGAGTAGCCCACGCGAGCCTTCTGCTTCTGGTTGGGGATATGTACCAAGTCAGCATTACGGTTCTTGAAGTTCTCAATAGCCATCTTCACGATTGCCTTTGCGCTCACGTCAGCGGTCTCAGCGGAGAACTGAATGAACTCGGAATCGGGAATACGAGCGATGGGGGAGGTGGTGATGAACTTGGTGTGGAAGCACTTGGACAGGGGGCCCAGAGCAGGGAAGATACACTGCACGTCCACCACGATGGCTTCACAAGCGCCGGTCAGAACCACGTTCTCCTGATTCAGGTAGTTACCTGCCATGGGGATGCCGTGACGCATAGTAACTTCGTTGGAAGTACAGCAAACACCGGAAACGGTGATGCCCTTAGCGCCCATAGACTTGGCATATGCGATCATTTCGGGGTCGTTAGCGAAGTAAACGACCATTTCAGACAGGGAAGGATCGTGACCGTGAACAACGATGTTTACGTTATCCTTCTCCATAACACCGATGTTAGCCTCGCTGTCGATGGGCTTGGGAGTGCCGAACATAACGTCGGAGAACTCAGTACCCATCATAGAACCGCCCCAGCCGTCGGACAAGCCGGCGCGCAGAGCCTGGCGGATCAGAGCCTCGGAAAGGCTGGAACAACCCATATGGGTCATATGCATAGACTGGGAAACTTCCCGGTCAATAGCGCGGGGTCTGATCTCAGCGTCGTCCCACAGCTTCTGAGTGTACTCAGGAGCGCGGTCAGTAAACTTCTGATAGCCGAAGGGCTTACCATACTCCAGCAGACCGATCTCGGCCATCTCGTGAGCCAGATCGTAAATGTCCTTACCCTCGGTCTCGACACCCCATTCCTTAGCGATGCGGATCAGCTTCTCAGGATCCTTGACCTGATAGTTGCCGCCTTCCTTGGTCTGGTGCAGAGTGTGCATGATCTCGCGGCCGTGGTCGGAGTGCGTTGCAGCACCGCCTGCGGTGAAGATCAAGTAGTTACGAGCGACGATACCGTGAACGTCGCAGCCACAGATACCCCGGGGAGCCTTGGGGGTAATGCGGCAGGGGCCCATGGAGCAGATGCGGCAGCAGGTGCCTGCTTCGCCAAAGCCACAGTGGGGAGATTGATTTTTGACGCGTTGCTGCCAAGTGTCAGCGCCAACCTTATGAGCGGTTTCCAGCAGCTCATTGGTAGCAGCTTCCATCTCTTCGACAGTCGTTGTAAATGCCCAATCCTTCAATGTGATTTCCTCCTATATACATAATTCCGTGCCGATAAATCGGCACATAGCGCATCAGGTTAATTCTACTCTTTTTACACCAAAAAGTCAATGATAAATTATCTATAAATCGACCGCAAATTTCACATTTTACGGGAATGTTTACATATATTTCACATATTTGGCAAAATAAAACACCGCTGCGAGAAAATACGCTCGCAGCGGTGTAAATTAAAAGGCAAATCTGCACACCAAAGGAAACAGCAAAACGGTGAGAATTCCGGCCACAACCAGCGACAAACTGCTGACCGCGCCGGTCAAGGGGCTGATTTCCGAAGCCTTGGAAGTGCCGATCAAGTGGGAGGCCGTTCCCAGCGCCACGCCCTGACTTACCGGGTCGTTCAGACGGAACAATTTGCAAAGGGTCGTGCCCAGGAGATTTCCGATAATGCCGGTTAAAAGAATCACCACGCTGGTGAGAGATTCAATGCCGCCGTTATCTGCCGACAGTACCATGCCGATGGCGGTGGTGATGGACTTAGGCAGCAGAGATACGGTGAGACTTCTGTCCAGGGAAAACAGCCGGCACATCAAAAACACAACGCCCAAGCTGGCAATCGTGCCGGCGAACACGCCCACAAAAATAGCAGGCAGATTTTTCTTGAGCACCTTGAGCTGTTTATACATAGGCACAGCCAAGCAAATGGTGGCAGGGGTCAGCAGCCAAGAAAGACCTGCCGTCCCGTTTGCGTAGACTTCGGGGTCGATCTTTGTGATCAAAAGAACGATGATGACCAAAGCCGCGCCAATCAAAATGGGGTTGCAAACGGGGGATTTGGTTTTCTTCTGACACCAAAGACCCACCTGAAAAGCGCCAAAAGTCAAAGCCAGCGAAAAGAGGGAAAGACCGGAAAGGAATTCAGCCATTGCTATCGTCCTCCTTTTTCCGCAGGCACAATTTAGTGATCAGACCGGCCACCGCAAACACCACCACAGTGGACACTGCCATAATCACGCAAATGGCCACCACATTGGGTCCGATGACGCCCCAGTACTGGAGCAGTTTGGCTACAGGCGCAACAAAGAGAATGGGCATAACGGAGATCAAAAAGCCGGAAACATCCGCGACTTTTTCCTCTTTCAAAATACCTGTACACAGCGCTAAAAGCAGAAGCACCAAACCGTAAATGGCGGCAGGAATGGGCAGGGGGATCACCGCCTGCAAGACTTCTCCCAAAAGAGAAAACAGCAAGATATACAACATTTGAGTGATGTATTTCATAGAATTTACTCCGATTTAGTCAGTTCTCGAATTTTTGCTGCAATCACACAGCTGGCCGTGTGGATGCAGCTTTCATAGCAGCAATCCACATCCAGAAGTCGACCATTGTCTGTTTCCACGGTCACGGTTCGGCTGGCATCCACCGTGCGGCAAAAACCGCTGATAAAATGTTCTTGTTCCATTTAGTTTGCCTCCGTGATGCAAAAGCCCATAGGGGCAACGCAAAGCCCGTCAAGGTTATGAGAAAACAAAATCTGCTCGTCAGAAATCTCCCAGGGCGTGTCGCTGCGGTTGACATAGATGTTGACCTTTTGGCCGTTTAGGCTGCGGGAAAAACCGATTTTCCCATCCCCATAACAGAAGAAACGAATGTCGCCAAGCCGGAGAACCTCCAGCTCCTTCCGTAAAGCGCCCAGTTTTTTATAGTGGGCAAGAAGCGCTTCGCTTTCTCGTCCCCAAGGGTAGGTGCGGCGGTTAAAGGGGTCTTTGTGGCCTTCCATTCCCACCTCGTCAGCATAGTAAATGCTGGGCGCGCCGGGTAGCATAAATTGCAGAAAAGATGCCATCAAAAGCCGCCGTTCAGCCAGTTCTTTTTGCTCGTCAGAGAGTTTGCGCCGGGCATATTCCTCCCGTGTTCCTTCAAAATCGTCAACCAGGGCAGTGAGGATCCGGGGGGTGTCGTGAGTGCCCAGCAGATTCATATTACAGGAGAGCACCTGGGGCGGATAGTTTTCCGCGATGGTCATGACGGTTTCCTTGAAGCCGTGACCGTCGTCCCAACCCTTCACAAAGTGCAAAATGGCCGTGCGGAACGGATAATTCATACAGCTGTCCAGCACGCCGTCCACAAAGTACCGGCGGCGGATGTTGTAAGAAATTTTATTGGACGCATCCTCCCATACCTCGCCAATGAGAAGCGCATCGGGACGGATTTGTCGAATTCGGTTTTTCAGCCTGAGGACAAATGCATCGGGCAGTTCGTCCACCACATCCAGCCGGAAGCCGTCTGCGCCCAAGGCCAGCCAGTAAGCCACAACCGAATCGTCAGCATCGATGATGTAATCCATAAAGGCCGGATCCAGTTTGTTTACTGTGGGGAGTGTCTCAAACCCCCACCAACTGTTGTAGCGGTTGGGATACTCATAAAAAGTGTACCAAGAGTAATAGGGGGAATCAGGGGAAGAACAGGCCGATTGGAAATAGTGGCTATCGGAGCCTGTGTGGGAATACACCCCGTCCAAAATCACTTTGATGCCCCGTTTGTGGGCGGCATCGCACATAGCCTTAAAGTCCGCTTCCGTGCCCAGCATAGGGTCGGGAGTCTTATAATCGGCGGTGTCATAGCGGTGGTTGGAGAAACTTTTGCTGATGGGATTGAGATAAATGATTGTTGTGCCAAAAGAGGCAATATAGTCCATTTTTTCGGTAATTCCCCGGAAATTACCACCAAAAAAGTCGTTATTCAGCACTTCGCCTTTTTCGTTGGGCTGCCAGTGCACATCTTCATTCCAGTCGCCGTGAACGGTGTACGGCTCCAGTTTTCCAGCCAAAGAGGGAGAACCGACCTTGTGAAAACGGTCGGGGAAAATTTGATAAACAGTGGCGCCCTTTGCCCAATCCGGTGTGGTAAAATCAGCCGGCGTGCAGGTCAGTTGCCAGCGGTCGCCGGCTTCCATATTGGTGTCGTGACCATACTTAAACAGCCGGAATGAGCCGGCTGGTTTGTAAATGCGGAAATAATAGAAATACAGACCCGGTTTTTCCATCTGGAAACTGCCGGAAAAGACATCATAAGGCCCTTCCGTCCGCTCCTTGGTAAGAGTCGCGGTAAGGCCCGGCTCGCCGTTTTCAAAGTCAAGAATGCACTCCACCTTGGTGGCCTGAACGGAGCAGGGGATGTGGATATTGAGCGTGCAAAGTTCCCCTTGGGACAGCGTTCCAAAGGGTGCTTTGTATTTTAATTCTTGGGAATCAAATAAAATCCGCATAATCTGCTCCTTGCGATAATTTCCTCTATAGAATACGGCATTTTCGCAAAAAGGTCAAGAAAAACCGGGACATTTCTGTCCCGGTTTGTACTTATTTACGCGTTAAGCATTTTGTGAAACAAATCCATATAACGGCCGGCAGGCTTATCCCAACTGAAATCCTGCTCCATATCCGTGCGCTGCAGAGCGATAAATTGCTCTTTGCAGTTGTGATACAGATACAAGCAGCGCTTCAGCGCGGCCAGGAAATCGTCGGCATTATAGCTTTGGAATGTAAAGCCCAAGCCGTTTTCGCCGTTTTCGTCCACAGGGGGAACGGTGTCCCGAAGACCGCCGGTGGCGTGAACCACAGGTACAGTGCCGTAGCGCATAGCGTTCATTTGACTTAAGCCGCAAGGCTCACTCTTGGAGGGCATCAAATAGATGTCACCGCCTGCGTAAATGCGAGATGCCAGCGCCAGATTGAAGGTGATTTTCGCAGCCACCCGGTCGGGGAATTCGGCCTGCAAATCCAAGAAGAATTGCTCAAAATGGGATTCGCCCGTACCCAAAATCAGCAGTTGGCATTTTTCCTCTGCCAATAACTTCCGTGCAATGTGGCACAGAAGATCCAGGCCTTTGTGACCGGCCAAACGGGTAACCATCACCATCAGCGGCACGTCTTTTTCCTGAGGAAGGCCCACTTCCTTCTGCACAGCAGCCTTGCAAGCGGCCTTGCCGACCACAAAAGTTTCCGCATTGTAGTGGGCAGGGAGGGCCGGGTCTGTTTCGGGATTGAAAGTATTCACATCTATGCCATTGGTAATGCCGGTGAATTTGCCTGCGTTGCCGGCGATCACGGAATCCAAGCCGTGGGCATAGTAAGGATACAGCAGCTCCTTTGCATAGCTTTCCGAAACGGTGGTCACCAGATCGGCAGTCTCAATAGCGGCCTTCATACAGTTGGCCGCGCCGTCCATATCGAACCGATCCCGATACTCCCAAGGAAGCGCCAGCACATCATCGAAAAATTCCGGCTGAGCCCAGCCCTGATATTCAATGTTGTGAATGGTGTACATACACCGTGTCTTGGGGAAGAAGGGGTAGTATTGGGCCTTCAAAAATACGGGAACAAGGGAAGTCTGCCAGTCGTTGCATTGGATAATATCGGGGATAAATTTAAGCGCAACCAAAGCATCCAGGCAGGCCTTGGAGAAGTAAGCAAACCGCTCACCGTCGTCCATATCGCCGTAAATTGCGCCGGACCGTCCGCCAAAGTAGTACAGGTTATCAATAAAGTAAACCTGCACGCCGTCAGCGCGATTTTTCAGCCTATAGATACCGCAATACTGCTGCCGCCAGCCAAGCGCCACATAAAACTGCCTGACAAGCTCTACCTCATAAGCGGCGTTTTCCAGTATTTTCTTGTAGTAGGGAAGCAGCAAAACCACTTCATTTCCGGGGATTCGGGCCAGGGCGGAGGGCAGAGCCTCCATCACATCGCCCAAGCCGCCGGACTTGATGTATGGCGCGCCTTCCGATGCCAAAATGGCAATTCTCATACGATTTCTCCTCGTTTAACGATCAGGGGATTGGTGGGTGTGCCGATGAGCTTGGAGCCGGGACGAACAACAACATCCTTATCCAAAATTACATTCCGCAGTACGCAGTTTTCGCCTACAACGGTGTCGTTCATAACCACGCAGTTTTCAAGGCTTGCGCCTTCCTTAATGGTGACCTGTCGGAACAAAATGCAGTTTGTCGCGCAGCCCTCCAGCATACCGCCGTCAGCCACGATGCAGTTGTCGACAACGGAGTTTTCGCCGTAATAGGTAGGCACACGGTCACGCACTCTGGTGTAAACAGGGTGGTTGTAGTAGAACAGATCGTGGCGGGTGCGCTCGTCCAGCAGAGCCAGAGAGTTGCGGTAATACTCCTCCACAGAGTCGTTGAACATTGCAAGACCGCGGAACTGATACACATTCACGGAAAGTGTACCTGCCTGCCAGGAGCCCAGCACCAGATCCCGGTCCATATGGAACAGATTCCGGGCAATGCACTCCTCAATGCGTTTGCGGAACAATGTCTTGGAGATGACGAAAATGTCCATAGAAGCCAAGTATTCGGCAGGGGCGCAGTAGTCAACGGCCATATCGGCAATTTCACCGTTTTCGTCCAGCTTGATGGCCAAATCCAGCTGTTTCTTGCCGTCGGCGATGCCTGCATTGGTGACAACGGTGATGTCCTTGCCGCTTGCAATATGGGCATCAAGCACGCGCTTTAAGTCAATGTTGCACAAAATGGCGGCGTCGGCCATGATGACATACTCATCATCGGGACCAAAGTTCAAAAAGCCGATGGAAGAATACAAAGTCTCCAGCTTACCGCGGTAATTGTGGTAGGAGGACATAGCAAAGGGGGTGAGGAATTCCAAACCGCCCTCTTCCAGCTCCAGACCCCATTCTTCACCGGAGCCGATGTGGTTAATAAGGCTCTGGTAGTTGTGCCGGGAGATCACACCCAAGTGGCGGACACCGGCGGCAGCCATATTGGACAGATGGAAGTCGATCTGACGGTAGCGGCCACCGAAAGGAATACTGCCGATGGTACGCTTGATGCTCAGTTCGGCCATAGCCGAGTCGTTTGCGAAGATAATACCCATTACATTCATAGCAAATTCC
>JAZOSY010000119.1:0-4616 GCA_045657385.1 Faecousia sp.
TTCCACAATGCTCGGCCGGTAGCTTATTCCCGGGCTTTAATGTCCAGCGTTCTCCGGTCAGAGGCTTCGTAATGCGCACCTTGCAGCTATTGGGCGGTTGCGGCAGCTTGGAAGATACTGTTACAGCTATCTTATCCATACTGCCCATAAGCAGGGTCGATGCTACATCCAATTCCATTCGCAAGCACACAATACTGCCTATGCTCATCAACAACGACAGCCACGGGAAGAACACAATGACCTGAAGCAAAACCCAGGCAAACCACTGCTGATAGGCCATGTAGAAAACCAGGCTTCCAATCAGGGCCACCAAATAAACAATTCTTCGCCTTGTCATATCAGCCAATCTTCGGTGCAGGCACACGCTTGATAATCTCAGCCAAAATCTGCTCTGCGGTCTTTCTCTGACCCTCAGCTTTCGCCGAAAGCATCAGCCGGTGGGCAATTGTTCCGATAAAAACATCCTGCACATCGCCGGGCAGCACGTAATCGCGACCACGCAGACGAGCCATAGCCTTTGCCATAGCGGTTACAGCCAGAGTTGCACGGGGGCTGGCGCCACGGGCGATGTTCTCGTTGTTTCTTGTGGCTACAATCAAATCCACAATGTATTTCACAACGGAGTCCTTAATGTAGGTGCGTTCCACTTCGTCCTGCATGGCCACCAGGTTTTCTCTTGTCAGCAAAGCGGAGATTTTATGCAGAGGGTTGCCACCCTGACGGTCCATAACCATAGCTGCCTCCTCCTGGGGAGCAGGATAACCAAGGCTCAGCCGGACGATAAAACGGTCCATCTGGCTGTCAGGCAGTAGCTGGGTGCCGGCTGCACCGGCCGGGTTCTGGGTTGCGATGACCACAAAGGGGTCAGGCAGCACGTGGCTAACGCCGTCCACGGTGACCTGGCCTTCCTCCATAGCCTCCAACAGGGCAGACTGGGTACGGGAGGTGGCTCGGTTCAGCTCATCAGCCAAAAACAGGTTGCAGATCACAGCGCCTTTCTGGTAAACCATTTCGCCTGTGCGCTGGTCCGGAATCGAATAACCGGTCACATCAGAGGGCAGCACGTCCGGGGTAAACTGCACACGGCTGTATTCCAGATTCAAAACCTTCGAGTAGGCCAGCGCCATAGTGGTCTTGCCCACGCCGGGAACGTCCTCCAGCAGAATGTGACCCTTGGCCAAAATCGCCGCCAGCACCCAATAGAGCACATCGTCCTTGCCGACCACGACATGACCGACCTGCTTCAAGATTTGTTGTGCATATTCGGCAACTACATTCTCTTTATTTTCCATAATTACACCTCCTGTAATTTGGGTTATTATACCATTTAGACCCGTTGAAATGCAAGAAAATTATATTTTTCTGTGTTGTTTTGTATCATTTCTGCAAGGTTGCATTTTCCGGCAGGCGTGTTACCATATCCCTGATAACAACCACGTGCATCGCGTTAATTCTGCCACCGAATATTTTGTGTTGTAATCAGCGTGACAAATGTGTCGGATTTGCTTGACATTGCTTTACTTTTGCAGTAAATTAAAGGTAGATGCAGTGCGATCTGCGACAATTTTCGTGCTGCTCCAAAACATATACAACAAGGAGAGATGTTTATGAAAAAGTTAATTTGCGCTTTGTTGCTGGTCGTTACTATGACCTCCCTGCTGACCGCTTGCGGCAAGTTCGAATGCGGTATGTGTGGCGAAAAGAAGTCCGGCAAAAAGTACGAGACCGAACTTCTCGGCACCATCTGCAAGGATTGCAAAGAGGGTCTCGAAAGCCTCAGCAACCTGTTCGGCTAATTCTGCATAACAAAAAATTATTGCGAATATAAAAATCCCCATGGCTTGTGCCACGGGGATTTTTATTATGTAGCATTGTTTTCGTGTTTATGCGTTCTCTTCGTCCCACTTCTTCAGAATGTCGTACTCATAGGGATCCAGACCGTCCATACTCATAGCGGCAAGCAGGAAGCTTCTCTTCAGCTGGCTGTGGTCGTTATGCTTTCTGGCGGTGCGGAACACCATTGCCAGCACTCTTGCTACGGTGTCCTTCTCAGGATCCTCTTTCATATCCTGCAGGTTCGCAATAATATCGTCCAAAAAAGCGTCGCTGTTTTTAATAGCCATTTGGGGTACATCCTTTCTTTTTGTTGTTTATAGGTACATTATACGCAAGCTTCCTAAAATTTTCAAGCAAAAATTGTAGGTGGCCGAAGATTTTACCCTGCTTCCAAATATCCCCCCGGGGGGCTTACAAAAGGGCGGTAAAAATGGTATAATACCCGAGTTTAGAACGAATTTCGGAGAATTTACCCTATGAACCATTTAGAAGAACTGAAAAAAAGGAGCAGACGGAATGCCATCATCATCGCCCTGACGGTGCTGGCTGTGATCGCGGTAGGCTTTGCCTGTCTGTTCGTCGGCTCGTCTAATATGTCCTTCGGCGATGCCTTGGAGGCCCTTTTGGGCGGCGGCACCAATGCCCAGAGCCGTATCATCTGGCGGATCCGTGTGCCCAGAGTGCTGGCGGCCATCATTGCCGGCGCAGGTCTGTCCGTGGCCGGCCTTGTGATGCAGACCACCATGAACAACTCTATGGCCTCCCCCTCCACGCTGGGTGTTTCCAACGCAGCGGTTTTTGGTGCAAACTTGTCTATCATCGCCTTTGCCGGCGGTTTTCTTTCCACAGGCAACAATCTGCAGAGCTTTGATGTGGGCGCAAACCCCTATGCCACCTCCTCGCTGGCCTTTTTGTTCTCCACCGCCTCCGTTTTGCTGATTTTGGGTCTTTGCACCGTCCGTTCCTTTAACCCCAATGTGGTGGTTTTGGCCGGCATTGCCATCGGCTCGGTGTGGACGGCGGCTACCACCATTTTGCAGTTTTATGCCACCGATGTGGGGCTGTCTGCCGCAGTTGTGTGGAGCTTCGGCGACTTGGGTCGGGCCACCTACGAGACCGACCTGATCATGGCCGTGGTGGTGCTTGTTGGCATCGTCTATTTTATGCTGATGGCTTGGAAATACAACGCGCTTCTCAGCGGTGACGCCACCGCAAAAACTATGGGCGTGAATGTGGAAGGCCTGCGGTTTATGACGCTTTTGCTCGCCTCTGTCATCACCGCCGCCTGTGTTTCGTTCCTGGGTATCATCGGCTTTGTGGGCATCATCTGCCCTCACATCACCAAGAAGCTTTTGGGCCAGGATCACCGGGTTGCTCTACCCGTATCCTGCCTGATGGGCAGCCTGCTGCTGCTTCTGGCGGATACTCTGTCACGCAGCTTGGGCAGCGGCTCGGCTCTGCCTGTGGGTGCGATTACGTCGCTGCTTGGCGCACCTTTCTTTATTGCCATCATTTTCGGTAAGAAAGGGGGTCACCACGGATGCTGAAAGTAGAAAATTTATGCTTCCGCTACAGCGCGCACAGCGCGCCCGTCCTAAACGGCGCAACCCTTGAACTGAAGCAGGGCGAGGTGGGCATCCTGCTGGGCAAAAACGGCTCCGGCAAGACCACCCTTTTCAAGAACATCCTGGGCATCGAAAAGCCCCAAAGCGGTGTTATCTCCTTTGACGGTGAGAACCTGCTGAAGTTAAGTCGCCGGGAGCGGGCAAGGCGGATCGCCTATGTGCCTCAGCATATCCATTTCGGCGATTTGACCGTGTTCGACTCGGTGCTGATGGGTCGCGTGTCCTACTTCGGCACCAAGGCCGGCCGCGAGGATTACGAGGCTGTAGAAACCATCTTGCGGGATATGCAGCTGCTGCCCTTTGCAAACCGCAGCGCCGAGGCGCTCTCCGGCGGCGAAAAGCAGAAGATCGCCATCGCCCGTGCGATGGCGCAGGAGCCCAACCTTTTGATCTTCGACGAGCCTACCGGCAATCTGGATATGGCCAACGAGCAGCTGATCATTCAGGAGGCCAAGAAGCTTGCCAAGGAGAAGAACATCGGCATTCTATCCTCCCTCCACGATTTGAATCAGGCACTTAGCTTTGGCGACCGGTTCTTCTTTATGGTGGATGGCGCGGTGAAATACGCCGGCACCCGGGAGATTATCACCCCGGAGATTTTGAAGGAAACCTTCGACGTGGATGTGCGCATCTGTCAGGTGGACGGGCAAACCGTAATTTTGCCTGCTATTCAGTAAAATTCCAACCCCCCGGGGGGCTTGCGGCCCTCCGGGGGATTTTGTATAATACAGCCATAAAACCCCACGAAAGGAAGAATAAATATGAAAAAATTAGTAGCATTCCTGCTGGCTATGATTATGATTTTATCCCTGTGTGCTTGCGGGAAAAAGAACCAAACCGCCACAAGCGGTGATGCCATCACCGTCACCGATATGATGGGCCGTCAGGTGGAGGTCGTCCCCGGCAGCTATAAGAAGGTCGTCTGCATCGGCGCAGGCGCCTTGAGAATGTACTCCTACATCGGCGATGTTTCCCTGCTTGCCGGCGTTGAGGACATTGACAACACCTCTTTACCTGAGCGCCCCAAGATGTTCGATTCCGTTGCCCGTCCTTATGTGATGGCCTTTGGCGAGACCTTTAACAAACTGCCCTCCTGCGGTGTGGGCGGTCCGATGGCCCAGGCGGCTGAAGCGGAAAAAATCCTCTCCTGTGACC
>JAZOSY010000120.1:0-2432 GCA_045657385.1 Faecousia sp.
TACTTGACCGAGTCCCGTGACGCGGTGCTGGAAGAGGAGCTGACTGACTACATTGAGCCTGTTCCCGGCGCAAAGGAACGGGTCAAAGAGGTCTTGAGAGTTATGTTAACCGCTTGGCTGGCAGCTCGCATGACCCGGGAAGCAGAACGTATGCTGGAAACACTACAACCCCAATAAATGAAAGGAATGATAATAATGGAAGAATTCGGAACTTACAGATGGAAACCCCAACGGCCCAAAGATCCAATCGACAGCCAGAAATTACGCAAAATTATCGTCACAGCGGCGATTATCTTGGTGGTGGTGATTTTGGGAGCCACCTGCTTCTACACAGTAGATGATAAGCAACAGGCGGTTGTGACCACCTTTGGCAAGGTTACAAATGTGACGGAAGCCGGCGTGCATTTCAAGCTACCTATTGGCATTCAGAAGGTGCAAAAGGTAGATGTAAATGTTTATCAAAAAATTGAACTGGGATATATGACCGGTGAAAACGGCGAATATATCGCCATGCCGGCTGAGAGCACAATGATTACCGGCGACTACAACATCGTCAACATCGACTTTTTCGTGGAATACAAGGTGTCCGATCCGGTTGCCTATCTGTTTGCCTCTACAAGTCCCGAGGCAATCCTGAAAAACTTAATCCAAAGCCAAGTCCGTAATGTGGTGGGATCCTCCGGCGTAGATGCGGTACTCACCGACGGCAAGGAAAATATTCAAATGCAGGTCAAGGAACTGGTTACAGAGATTCTCAACGAGTACAACATCGGCCTGACCCTGATGGATGTGAAGATTCAGGACTCCGAACCGCCCACCCAGGAGGTTATCGAGGCATTCAAGGCGGTGGAAACTGCAAAACAGCAGGCAGAAACCGTGGTTAACGATGCCAAGGCCTACCAAAATGCGCAACTGCCCCAGGCTCAGGCCCAGGCGGATAAACTGATTCAAAACGCAGAATATCTGAAGCAAAAGCGTATCAACGAGGCAATCCAGCAGGTTGCTATGTTCAATGCCACCTACAAAGAATACGCACAGAATCCCAGCATCACCAAGTCCCGGATGTACTACGAAGCCCTTTCCCAAGTGCTCCCCGGCATCAAGGTGTATGTGAATACTGCCGGTTCCGGTTCTGATGTGCAGATGCTTCTGCCCTTGGAATCGATGATGGGCAGCACAGGAGGTAAGTAATATGAAAAAAGGTATCATTATCGCGGCTGTCGTTCTGCTGCTGATTGTGGTTTGCAGCTGTTTTTATACCGTAGGCGAAAATCAGTACGCCTGCGTGGTGGAGTTCTCCAAAATTGTAAGCACCAATGCCGAACCGGGCCTGCACTTCAAAGTGCCCTTTATCCACTCGGTAAAATACTTCTCCAGCGCAACCCAACTCTACGACATTCCCCCTTCCGAGGTGATTACCCTGGATAAGCAGAATATGACCGTGGACTGCTATGTGCTGTGGGAGATTTCCGACCCCCTGAAGTTCTATCAGACCCTGGGCAATCCTGCCGTTGCGGAGCAGCGCTTGGGCGATCAGACCTATACGGCCCTGAAAAACGCCATGGGTACGCTGGCTCAGGCTGACATCATCAACATGGAAGATGGCGGCAAGCGCAACGACATCTATGACTCAATTGCTACCACCGTGAACGAAAAAGCCCAGGCCTATGGCATCAATGTGCTGGATGTGAAGATCAAGCGCTTTGACCTGCCCGAATCCAACCTGAACGCGGTGTATAACCGTATGATTTCCGAGCGCAATCAGATGGCATCCAAATTCACCGCCGACGGCAATTACGACGCATCTATCATTCGCAACGATGTGGATAAGCAGGTGAATATCCTGGTTTCCAACGCGGAAGCCGAAGCCGCCAAGCTGGAGGCAGAGGGCGAGGCCGAGTATATGCGCCTGCTGGCCGAGGCCTATGACACCGCCGATAAGAAGGAATTCTATGAGTTCAACCTGGCGCTGGACGCCCTGAAACAGAGCCTGACCGGCAGCGAAAAGACCATTATCCTGGACGCAGATTCCAAACTGGCCCAAATCCTCACCGGCAACTGATAAAAATGCAAAATGCATAATGCATAATGATTTCCCGCCACGTCATTGCGAGCCAGTGCTCACACTGGCGTGGCAATCTCAAGCCTTCTCCTAGAGGAGAAGGTGTCAGCCGAGGAGGCTGACGGATGAGGTGTAAAAAAACAACAAAAACCCCCGAGGTGAAAACCTCGGGGGTATCTTTTATAACTTATTCGCCGGCCATTTCATTCAGCGCATCTTTGCGGCTGAAGTTTGCACGGCCCTTCTCGTCGAAGCCCATGAACTTGACCCAAGTCATATCGCCCAGGTTCAGCACATCCTCAACCTTCTCAACACGGCGGTTCTCCAACTTGGAGATGTGCACCATGCCGTCGTGGCCGGGAGCGATTTC
>JAZOSY010000121.1:0-2498 GCA_045657385.1 Faecousia sp.
TCTTTTTGTTATCTGAATTCAGCACCAGAAGCAGAAGGGGGTGCGACAGCAGAACAGCTGGGCCAGATAGCACATACACAGCGACGCCACAGACGAACCACCAAAGACATAGCCCCGGTAATTGCCGGCTGCTTGCTGATAGGCATAGCCGCCGTTTTCGATGGCGTTCAGTGCGTTCAAATACAAAGGATTATCCGGTGCCATGGAAACAGCCCGGCGGATATGCTCCAATGCGGTAACCTGATTGCCCAGACCGTTGTGGGCCAACGCAGAAAGGTAGTACCATTGGGCATCGTGATTGGTGTCCGATTGCAGGGCGTTTAGCGCTTCCCGGAATCTGCGGTACTGAATGTAGCGAATGGCCGCGCGCTGATATTGGCCGGAGCTGTCCGTTTGGCCGCCGAATGGGTCGTGCTGGCCGGAATAGGCTTTCTCCGGGTTCTTGATCTGCTCGTAGGCGGCGTTGACTTCCTGCATTTTCTGCGCAGCAACAGGGTCGCCGGGATTGCGGTCCGGGTGGTACTGCTTGGCAAGCCGCCGGTAAGCCTTTTTAATTTCTTCGTCAGATGCGTCCGGGCTGACGCCCAGAACTTCATATGGATTCTTCATTGACCTTGCTCCTTAACCGGTTGCGGTAGGTGACCCAAATGCCGCTGTAAAGTATGTTGTCCAAAAGACCTTTGTCCTGCACCAGAGGCAGTCGCTCATAGTAGTCGGAGCAACGACCCATAGCCAGCACCAGATATTGCTCCCATTTTTTGGGATTTTCCCCGGTACCCATCACCAGGAAGGGGTTGTACTGCTGTTTCTTCTTGTCCCGACGGTAGTCCATGGCGGCGTCGGCTAAGTAAATGAATCGGCCTAAGGCGTTGCCTGTTTGCCGCAGGGTGTCTGCCCACATATCCTCGTGGCAGACGAAAATCTCTCCCAAAAGCTCTCCGAAACAGCCTGCAGGCAGATCGGGATTGGGGCAATTTTCCTTTTCCAGTTGCCGCAATTGTTCCAAACAGGATTCGATGGCGGCGCATTGACGGGGATATTGACGCTTAATTTCGTCCAAATCCCGGCCGAAAACCTTCATCATCAGCTTTGCCCGGGCGCGACCTTCGTCCTCGTAATCGTCCAGGGCATTATAGTAGCACAGCGCCACATTCATTTGGGCGCAGTAGCGGATGTAATTGTTGTCAATCCAGGGTCGTGGCTTGATGGGATGCAGACCGCAGGCACGGCTACCGGAGGTTTCTTCCGGCTCGTAAAGGCTCATCAGGAGCGCGGCCAGAAAGGCCATATCAAAGCTAAGACCCAATCGGGCCGCAGAGGAACAATCCTCCCGAATGCCACGGCAGATGCCGCAGTAAATGGCGTTGTAGCGGATTCGTTCCTCTTTCTTCAGCTCTTTCACATTGGCGCTGACCATACCGAACATCTGCCCACCCCCTTTTTGTTTATCATAGGGGAGTCTTGTGAACCCCTTGTAAATATTTGGAAAATTATTTGCCGTGGTAGCGGCGCAGAACATCCCGAACGATGTCCATTCTGCCCCGATCCTCCAACACCTGCACCAGGTCAAAGCCCGGCCAGCGGTTGGCTTCGATAATCAGAGGGCCTTTGTCGGACAGGGCGATGTCCCAGCCGATCATCAGGATTTTGTCACTCTTCAGGCAGGCCTCCAGCACCATATTTTTCGCTTCCTCGAAGCAGGGCAGCTGGAAACCGTCGAATAGAACGCCGGTGGTGGGATGCTTTACAAATTCCTTGTTGTCCTTGTCGATACCCACGCCAATCAGCTTGCCGGTGTCCACATCGATCTTTACACCCATACCCTCTGCGTGGAAGTTATCCACAGGGTTGATGCCGTTGCCCACACGCAGGCCGCACCACAGCAAAATGGGCGTGCCGTTGTCGTTGTAGGTCATAAAGCGAATGGTGTTCACGCTGGCCGGGCAAAGCACATTCATATCCGGATGCTGGCGCACCAGCTCCTCCAAAAAGATGCGGTTTGCGGCCGCGTGGTCGTAGAAGGCTTTTCGGTCGGTGATCTGCTCCCGGCGCATTTTCTCCACGCTCTGACCGCCGGAGCCGTCATAGGGTTTGGACATAAACACCTCGTTTTTGTCCAAAAAGGCGCAGAAATGGTCGAAATCGTCACGACCGGGCACAGTAATTTCCCGACGGGTGTATTCGGCAAATTCCCGAATGAAGTCCGGCTTGATGGTAAAACGCTTTTTGTAGGCGGCCGGGGAAACGGTGTTGTAGAACTTCTCCTCACGCATAGCGCCGAAGTACTCAAGGCGCTCGGCGTGGCTGCGCTTGTAGAGTTTAAAGTTCAGATAATCGGTCAGCGCCATACCGTAGCGGAACACACACCAGGCGGTGTCCCACAGAAGGAAAGGATAAAAGCGCTTTTCCTCCTTGGCGCGAATTTTAAGTTTGCGGAAATAGCGCCGGTAGTTGGCGCCGGCAGCCACAGACAGAAAACCCATGGTAAAAGTCCTCCT
>JAZOSY010000122.1:0-7123 GCA_045657385.1 Faecousia sp.
TCCTACCGTGGCCAACGTGCTGTCCAGCATCTGTTTGTCTCCCGATGAAAAGTATCTGGCTATCGGCTCCAAGGATAGAATTGCAGAAGTCCACGTAATGGACATTGGATAAAAAGAGGAATCCATATGTTCGAAATCAACGAATTTGACTACGTAAATCGCGGCAGATATGTGTTCGAACTGTTCTCCGACGATTACAAGCGCTTGATCAACCAGACCAGCGTCCGCGCCAGAATGGCGCCCCTGGACGGCGGTGACGAGACCAACGCCTGCTGGGACGGCATCGTTGCCCCCGACGGCAAGTTCTATTTCCCGATTTCTTCCGAAACCGGTGTTGGTATCGGCACAAAACTGGCAAGATTTGACTATGATGCGGACAAAGTGGAAGTGGTCTGCAACAGCGATGACGCGTTTTTGCCCAACGACCGCAAATTGCCCCACACCAAATTCCACACATCCCTGAATGTGATTCCCCGCCACGCTTTGTACCCGGAAGTGCCTAACGACCCCAACGACTACCTGATCGTGGGCGCAACCCACTTCTCCGATAAGGCAAAGGGCCACCCCGAGTGGCTGCCCATTGGCCACCATAACCACGTGTGGGAAGGTTTCCCCGGCGCGCAAATTATGGTATTTGATCCCAAGAACGGTCACTGCTTCTCGCTGGGCACACCCGTTCCTCAGGAGTCTGTCTACGGCGCCGCTTACGACCCCCAGTACAACCGCCTGTATATGATCGGTTTCCTGCGGGGCCATGT
Organism: Faecousia sp.; assembly: GCA_045657385.1. Lineage (GTDB taxonomy): Bacteria > Bacillota > Clostridia > Oscillospirales > Oscillospiraceae > Faecousia. The sequence goes on from JAZOSY010000122.1 coordinate 759, forward strand.
GTACTGCTACGACTTTAACGAGCGCCGTATGATCAAGGACCTTGGTAAGGCTGCGGAAATGTTCTGCTACCGCTTGGTTTTGGGCGCAGACGGCAACATCTACGGCTGCTCCAAATCCGGTCAACTCTTCAAGGTGAACACCGAAACTGTGGAACTGGAAAACCTGGATTGGCACGTGCCCGATTTCAAGGACAATACCACCAGTTATACCCATTACCGCTTTATGGTGCAGGGCCGCAACCACCCCTCCGGCAAGTACCTGATTTTCGCAATCTCCTCCATCCCCTGGATGTATAAGTTGGAGTTTGCAACCGGCAAGGTGACTTGCATCGGTCGTTGTGTACCCCTGGATGGCCTGTATGAACCCCATGTGAAAGATGCCGACTTTGGCGTCCGCGGCTTTGACATTGACAAAGACGGTGTTATGTGGATTGGTGTTACCGGCCCCGGCGCCAGCCCCACCCATTACTTCTCTCCCTGTACCTACCTGATTCGCTGGGATCCGGATAACGGCGAAGCACCCTACTGCTGTGGCCTGCTGGGTAAACCCGAGCGTCTGCAGAACTGGGTCACAGAGGTAACATACGATCCTTTGAACGACCGTCTGTTCTGGTGTGACCAGTGCTCCGGCACCAGGGAGCGCCCCTCTGCCGGCGGTCTGGAATTGAAGGAATTCCGCAAGGTTTACCGGGAACCCGGCCCCATTAGCGACGATCCCTTGCACTTAGGTCGGCGTTGGTCCGAATCCGAGCTCCAGAGAAGGGAAGAGGCGAAAAAGCGTCCTGTAGCCGGTGAAGAAAACACCGAGAACAACCCCTTCCAAGCCTTTTCACCCCTGAAGATCGAGCCTGTCCGTATCTGGAGAAAGCTGCCTCGTCTGGAGGTTGAGGACTCCAAGGTCATCGGTATGGCCTTTGAGCCCACCAAGGATTCCCGTTATAAACTGCACGTGGTATCCGGCAGAGGCGGTGACTTCGATACCGCCGCATATGTCACCCAGATCGTTGACAAGGAAGTTGTTTCCCTGCAGCGTATGGACGAGATCGATGCGCAGTATAAAGCTTGGCTGCGTGATAATATCCTGCCTCAGCCCGTCAACTTCGATGAATCCATCAAGCTGCCGGAAATGACCGGCCGCCGCTACCGTGCGAAGGCCTCCTGCGTGGTGGATTGGAAAGACGGCAAGAAGTTTGTGGGCACCTTGGACGCACTGTGCGCCATCGTATCCCCCGACGGCAGCACCTACTGCCTGGGTAATGCCGCTGCTTATGGCCCCATCCGCGCTATGGTCACCAACAAGGCAAAGACCTGCCTGTGGGGTGTTGCCGGCGACGATGAGGACTTGGGCTATGTGTTCAAGTACGATGAGGTAAACGGTCTGCGCCAGCTGGGCGTGATGATCTACAACGTGCGCGGCATCTTTGACGGCCCCACCACTTCCCATGTGCTGAGCAGTATCACCCTGTCTCCCGACGAGAAGTACCTGGCCATCGGCTCTGCAGACAGAATCGCAGAAGTCCACGTGATTGATATTGAATGATCCATAATAAAAACCGCCAAAGTCATTTGACTTTGGCGGTTTTATTATTCAGAAAATAGAAAATCGATGAATTGTAAGACCGTTTCCGGCCGGGTAGTGTTGGTGATCATACCCAAGTAATACGTATTGTTGGGAAGAAAATAAGAGGAAATATAAGCAGTCCGGTCGCTTACATCGATGCCAACGGGAATGGGGTTTTCCATAGTTTCCGGCTTGTGGGGGTCGGGATAAGTCAGTTGGGTCAAATCCATTTCCGTACCCACAGGGGCGTTTAGTTTTTCAATGATAGCACCGTCAATGTAATACAACCGGTCGGCAAACTTTTCCAAATCCGATGTATCCAAATAATTCCGCAAATCAGCAAACAGATTGCTGGAATTATAGGCGCAGGTTTGAAATGCATCAACAGGGGCGGTTATCATATCCAGCTCCTGAATAGCAACACTGGCCAAGATGCTCTGTACTGCCACAGCTTTATCTGCGGGCGCGTCGGTCATAATGATGTTCGTGGAGAAAGAAATTTGCTCTTTCTTTCCGTTTACGCCCATATAATCCTGCAAATCTTCCATAAAGGAACTGTTGCTGTTTGTGGGAACTGTGTTGATGAGAATGCCGGTAAAAACTGCGTCTTTTCGGGTGCAGGCTGTAACGATTCCCTGTACCAAAAGAACAAGAATCAAAACCGCCACAATAAGATGAATTTTATAGTATTCCCAAATGTATTCCCAGCGTTTTTTTGATGACTGGCCTTTCAAGTCGGCCAGCTCTTTTTTTTCATACTCCAGTATAGTCATAGTTTCGAAATCCTGAAAAGTTATTCCTGTATATCCTCAGCGTTTGTTTCTTCGATGCGCAGAAGCACTGGCAGAATCAACTGTGTTTGAATAAAGATAATGCAGCTGATGCCAATGAACACCCACAGCACCACAGTTTTGAAGAAGAAGGGGAGAGAACAGAGGGCGATTAACAGGGGGCTGATAGAAAGAAGCACCAGAGGAATGGTTCTGTGCAGATTGCGAGTTGCCAGATAAAAGGCGTTGCCAATATGGTTTTTCAGCGTGTCCTGATAACGGGCCATCATAGAAAACGCAAAAACGTCAATGCCCAGCGCAAGAAAAGCCACGATACCCAGAATGGTATAGGTAACGATGGCCATAGGTCCACTGAAATTGTAGTGAAGCAGGACAATATCCACCACTACAAAAGCCAAAATCGGCAGATTGATGAGCCATAACAGCGTGGCTTGCTTAAAGCTTTTAGCAAAGGATTGGAAGTATAGCTTGCCCGCATTGGATTCGGGGTTATCGAGCATTTCCTGCATTGCCCTGTGGCAGGCAGTCAGTGCAGCACCAATGGTGATAATCGGCAGGCAGCACGCAACGGTAAAGATGTTCAGCATACAGAAAGTGAAGAATCGGTCCACAGTCTGCATAAAAATACTGTTGCCGCGAGATTGTTTACTCATAAAGAATCTCCTGAGGTCTGATTACAGGGCCTTGTTGTTCAGACGTTCGCCCACAGCTCCGCCCGGATGAATGAGGGCAAACTGCTCGGCCTGATAGCCGGTCTCCTCGATGACAGCGGCTTGCAGCGCGTGGAAAATCATACAAAGAGCAGTAGTGGAGGTGGTGCCTTGGGCATTCCACTTGTCGGTTTCACGGTTTACATGCTGCTTCAGAACCACATCGGCAGCTTGTGCCAGAGGAGATTCCGTATTTTCGGTCACGGTGATGATAGACACGCCCTTAGCCTTGCAAATGTCAACGATGGGGAGCAGTTCCTTGGTCTTGCCACCGCGAGAGGCAAAAATCATCACGTCGCCGGCTTGCAAAAAGCCGGTTGCGCCGTGAACAGCTTCAGCAGGGGAGATGAAGCGAGAAGGACGCTCGATGCAGCACATCAGGTGAGCCATATGCTGGCAAATAATGCCGGAGTGACCGCAGCCGGAGGTGCCGATCCGGGGCGCACGGCTTAGCAGCTCAACGGCCTTTGCAAACTGCTCCTCGTCGATGTGATCCTTCATTTCGCGGATGCAGGCGGCCTCGATGTCATAGGCCTCGTAAATTGCGTTCAGACTTTCCTTTTTCATAAGAAAAACCCTCCTAAAATATATCTTTTCGCCCAGTATAGCACAAAACTTTTCCGCCTTCAACCCATTGAAAGAAAAATTACGAACTGGTGGCCATAAAAGTCCAAAAATATTTGGGAAAAATCGCCCAAAGTGCTTGGTATCAATTGACAAATCAGCCTCAAAAAGGTATTATAGATATAACTCTACCCTATACCAAAACGAGGTGACGAAGATGAATAACCTGCAAGCTGGATTCAGCCGTGTGAATATCACTCCGCCTATGGGCACAGAGATTGTCGGTTACTTCCACGCCCGTTACGCTGAGGGCGTTTTGGACGAACTGGAGATCAATGCGCTGGCCCTGTCCGCCAGCGAAAATAAGGTTTTACTGATGAGCGCTGACCTGTGCTATATCAACGGCACTGCACAGAACGAAATTTGCAAATATATCTGCGAGGCCACCGGCCTGACCCCGGAGCAGATCTTCATCCATTCCACCCATACCCATACAGGTCCGTTGGTAAATACCGACGGCAAGAGCGGTATGCAGGTCTCCGGCGCAGACGATAGCAAAGCGGCTATCACCCTGCAGTACGGACAGATGCTCTGCAGAAAGTTTGCTGACGCGGCCATTATGGCGCTCAGCGATCTGAAGCCTGCCAAGATGGGCTGGTCTGTGGGCCATGCGCCCAACATCGCCTTTGTCCGCCGCTTCCGCATGAAGGACGGCAAGGTCCGCACCAATCCCGGTGTTGGCAATCCCGACATTCTGCATCCTATCGGTGATGTGGACGAGCGTGTGAATGTACTTAGATTCGACCGCGAGGGCGCAGAAACCATCGTCCTTGCCAATATGGGCTGCCACCCGGATGTGGTCGGCGGCAGTCTGATTTCCGGTGACTGGCCCACGCTGTTCCGTCATCAGGTGGAAAAGTCCCTGAGCAATGTGAAGGCGATGTTCTTCAATGGCTGTCAGGGCGATGTGAACCATGTAAATGTAAACGCCAAGGGCGGCGATATGAACGGTATGTTCCACGATTTTGACGATGTGGCCCGCGGCTACCCCCACGCCCGTCATATGGCCAATGTGGTCACCGGCGCGGTGCTGCAGGTCTTTGAAAAGGTCAATTATGTGGATGTAGATTCCATCCGCAGTAAGCTGTATCGGATTATGGTGCCGTCCAATATGCCCAAGCCTGAGGATTTGCCCCTTGCCCATAAGTATAATGATCTGCATAAAGCCGGTAAGGACGACGAGATCCCCTTCGAGGGTATGGAGCTGACCACCGTGGTGGCAGAAGCCGGCCGTATGGTCCGTTTGGAAAACGGCCCTGCCGAATTCCCCATGACGCTGACTGGTGTTGCCATCGGCAATGTGGCTCTTGCCGGTGTTCCCGGCGAACCCTTCAACGGTGTGGGTCTGGGCATCAAGAAAGCCCCCGGCTGGGATTTGGTTCTGCCTTGTTGCCTGACCAACGGCAGCGACGGCTATTTCCCCATGCAGGATTCCTACGATGAGGGCGGCTACGAAGCAAGATCCTCCCGTTTTAAAGCAGGCACTGCTGAGATCATCATCGAGCAGAGCGTTGCTTTGCTCAATGAACTTCATTAAAAAATTACATATTAGGAGACGAAGAGTATGAACAGCAAATGCACCATCAAGGCCCCTTTCTTTGAAATCGGCCCCAAGTCCTACCTGTACGGTGACGAAATTCTGGATCTGGCCAAAGCCGCCGATGCCGCTTCCGAAAAGTACGGTGTGGACATTATCTTCACCTGCCCTGTGGTGGACATCCGCCGGGTTAAGGAGAACACCAAGCGCATTCATGTGTTTGCCCCCCATATGGACCCCATTCCCGTGGGCCGCGGCCTGGCAGACATTCTGCCCGAATCCCTGGTAGCTGCCGGCGCTGAGGGCGTTATGCTGAACCATGTGGAAAAGCCCGTAACCTTTGAGGTTCTGGCTGACACCATCAAGCGCGCAGAAGAAGTAGGCCTGCTCACCATCGTCTGTGCTGACTCTATGGCAGACGCAAGCAAGATCGCAACCTTGGCTCCCGATATTATCGTAGCAGAACCCTCCGAGCTGATCGGCACCGGCGTCAGCGTCGGCCCCGAGTATGTGGAGGCTGCTACCAAGTGCGTCAAGAGCGTCAATCCCGACATTCTGGTGCTGACCGCTGCCGGTATTGCCAATGGCACCGATGTTTACAACACCATCATCGCCGGCGCAGATGCCACCGGTTCTTCCTCCGGCGTAGCCAAGGCCGCTGACCGGGCTGCTATGGTGGATGAGATGATCGCTGCAGTCCGTAAGGCTTGGGACGAGCGTCACGCTTAAAAGAGAATTAAAAAATTAAAATAAATTTTTTGGAGGATATACATTATGGAATTTAAGGTTTATCAGAAAGAATTGCAGCTGCAGTCCCGCGGTTGGATCCCCACCTTCCACGACATTTCTAAGGAAGTTATGGAGATCGTAAAAGAGTCCGGCGTTAAGAACGGTACCGTTGCCGTGGTTTCCCACCACACCACCTGCTCCGTTATGGTTCAGGAGTGCTCTCACGACATCGACTCCTTCGACCTGGAGTACCTGCAGCACGACCTGCTGGACATCATGCGTAAGATGATCCCCGACTACACCAACGAGGGCGATTACCGTCACCCCGGCCCCATCCACGCACAGTTCGGCCGCTATGTTGACGAGCCCGGTAACTACACCTCTATGAATACCGACGGCCACCTGCGCTCCGT
>JAZOSY010000123.1:0-1936 GCA_045657385.1 Faecousia sp.
AAGCCGCCCTCCCGGAGGTTTCGGAGGTGGCTCAATTGAACAAAATAAACCAAAACCCGGCCCCTTTGGGGTGACGGTATTTTTGCGTTGTTTGTTATTCAGTTGTAATGGGAGCGCCGTGGAAACGGTCGCCATTACGCACATCAACATAAAGGAAATTGTCTGAATTTTCTTCCATGAAAATCAGATCACCGTCATCAAAGCGAAAATGGTTGACCAATACCAATCCGGTATTGTCCTTAAGGGTGATGATTCTGTTTTCTTCTGTCCATGTGCCGGCACCGATGTAGCTGCTGAGCATACCTTCGTAGTAAGAAAATGTGCCGTCAGCGTAAAGGGTTATGGTGAAATCACCGCCGAAACCATCATGCTCCCATGTGTAAAGCCTGTCGGAAACAGGTGCATTTCCGGCAGTACAGCCAAGGAAAAGCGCAAGAATTAGGATAAAAATTGAGAAACAATAAACGTTCTTCATTTTGATCCTCCCTTTTGGCGATAGAGTGAATGGCTTATCCCTTGCGGCAATCGACCAGAGAAACACTGATAATACCGGGGATCTCCTTGACCTTGGAGAGTTGCTTGCGCTGCTTTTCACCCAGACCGATTTCACAAATCACTTCGGTATGGGATTCCAGCTGGATCTGAGAGGACAGGGTGTGCTTCAGATTCAGCTGCTTCAGTACAGCTTCCACAACGTTGGGATCTTTGGTGGTTTCCAGCTGAACAACCAGGGGTTTGGAACATTGTGGCAAAGAGATTGCGAGCAGTTAAAACCGGAGGAAATCTTTGCGCATAAATCCAAAATTGATTTATACAAAGAAGGGAAGAAAGGGAAAATAAAATAAAAAAATCCAATGTTTTTGTTGACTTTTTTGAAAAAGTGCGTATAATATGTTTTTGTATGGATACTAAGAATGATAGTAGAATACCGAAGTGCGGCAGTTTGCCTGATTTGACCTGTTGCAAGGTCGTTGTGGGCGCAAAACAGTTGAAAAAAGCACTGTTATGCGGCCGCGCCAAACAGGTTTTTCTGGCAGAAAATGCCGATCCCGCCATCACAGAACCCATTGCGGAACTGTGCCGGCAGCACAGCATCATGCCAATCTGGGTGAGCAGTATGACTGATCTCGGTCAAGCCTGCGGCATCGAGGTTGGTGCGGCGGCGGCAGCCGTCGTCAATTGATCCGGTTCTTACGGAAATCTTCCGTGGAATATATACCCGCCAAAAGGCGAGAATCAAAGAAAGGAGAAATTAGATGCCTACTTTTAATCAGCTGGTCCGCAGCGGCCGTAAGCAGGCCACCTACAAGTCCACCGCACCTGCTCTGCAGAGAGGTCTGAACACCCTGGAGAACAAGGCTACCAACCTGCCTTCCCCCCAGAAGCGTGGCGTTTGCACTGCCGTCCGTACCACTACCCCCAAGAAGCCTAACTCTGCACTGCGTAAGATCGCTCGTGTGCGCCTGACCAACGGTATGGAAGTTTCCGCTTACATTCCCGGTGTTGGCCACAACCTGCAGGAGCACTCTGTTGTTCTGATCCGTGGCGGTCGTGTTAAGGACCTTCCCGGTGTCCGTTATCACATCATTCGTGGTACTCTGGATACTCAGGGCGTCAATGGCCGTATGCAGTCCCGTTCCAAGTACGGTGCAAAGCGTCCCAAGGCTGGCAAGAAGAAGTAATTCTTTCCATCCAAAACAAATTTGACTCATTTCTGCCCTTTCGCAAGGCAAACAATCGCCTTGTCAGTGGTTTTATATAGATGAAACCTCTTGACCAGGCACAACGAAAGTTTCACTTTCGAGTACCGATGAAATCATTATATTATGAAGGAGGGAAGCAAAGTGCCCAGAAGAGGTAATGTTCCCAAGAGAGAGGTCCTTCCGGATCCTAATTACAATTCCGTTCTGGTTACCAAGCTCGTTAACAGCATCAT
>JAZOSY010000124.1:0-4462 GCA_045657385.1 Faecousia sp.
CGGCCACGCCGACTATATCAAGAACATGATCACCGGTGCTGCTCAGATGGACGGCGCTATCCTGGTTATCGCTTCTACCGACGGCCCCATGGCTCAGACCAAGGAGCACCTGCTGCTGGCTCGTCAGGTTGGCGTTCCCGCAATCGTTGTCTTCATGAACAAGGCTGACCTGGTTGATGACGCCGAGCTGCTGGAGCTGGTTGAGATGGAGATCCGCGAGACTCTGTCCTTCTACGAGTTCCCCGGCGACGACATCCCCGTTATCCAGGGTTCCGCTCTGAACGCTCTGATCTCCGAGTCCAACGACAAGGACGCTCCTGAGTACGCTTGCATCAAGGCTCTGATGGACGCTGTTGACGAGTACATTCCTACTCCCGACCGTAAGGCTGATATGCCCTTCCTGATGCCTGTTGAAGACGTGTTCACCATCTCCGGCCGTGGTACTGTTGCTACCGGTCGTGTTGAGCGTGGCCAGATCAACAAGAACGACAAGGTCGAGATCGTCGGCCTGCGTGAGGAAAACAAGGAAACCGTATGTACCGACATCGAAATGTTCCACAAGCTGCTGGATTACGCAGAAGCTGGTGATAACATCGGTGCTCTGCTGCGTGGTGTTGACAAGAAGGAAATTGAAAGAGGCCAGGTTCTCTGCAAGCCCGGCTCCATCAAGCCTCTGACCAAGTTCGCTGGCCAGGTTTACGTCCTGTCCAAGGAAGAAGGCGGCCGTCACACTCCTTTCTTCAACAACTACCGTCCTCAGTTCTACTTCCGTACCACCGACGTTACCGGCATCATCAACCTGCCCGAGGGCGTTGAGATGTGTATGCCCGGCGATAACGTTGTTATGAACGTTGAGCTGATCACCCCCATCGCTATCGAGAAGGGCCTGCGTTTCGCTATCCGTGAAGGCGGCCGTACCGTTGGTTCCGGCGTTGTTACCGAGATCTACGAATAATTCTTGATCGATAAGTAAAACAACCAATCCCCCGATCTTCGGATCGGGGGTTTTTCTTTTTCGCAAAATAACCGAGAATAAGATGCACGCACGCAGATTTTATGCTATAATAGATCCTATAATGATAACAAGCGAGGTAAGGTTATGAATTATCGTAAGGATAAATACGGAAACGACATATCCATTCTGGGTTTCGGTTGTATGCGCTTTCCCAGAAACGGCGCATCTATTGATATGCCAGAAACGGAAAAAGAAGTGCTTGCCGCCATTGAATCCGGCGTCAACTATTTCGACACCGCCTATATTTACCCCGGTAGCGAGGCGGCCCTTGGCGAAATTCTCCATAAGAACAACCTGCGCGAAAAAGTATATATCGCAACCAAGCTGCCCCACTACCTGATCAAATCCCGGGAGGGAATGGAGCGTTTGTTCGCAGAGCATTTGAAACGCCTGAAAACCGACCATATTGACTATTACCTAATGCATATGCTTACCGACGTGCAGACTTGGGAACGCTTAAAAGCGTTGGGCATTCTGGAATTCTTGGAAGAAAAGAAAAAATCCGGCGCGGTCCGCCAGATCGGCTTTTCCTACCACGGAAATTCCGATATGTTCTGCAAATTGGTAGATGCTTATGATTGGGATTTCTGCCAGATCCAGTACAATTATATGGACGAACACTCCCAAGCCGGTCGAAAGGGCTTGAACTATGCCCACGAAAAGGGTTTGCCTGTTATCATTATGGAACCGCTTCGGGGCGGCAAACTGGTAAATCGATTACCTCAGGCAGCGATTGATGAATTCAAAAAGCATGACATACAGCATACGCCTGCTCAGTGGGCCTTCCGTTGGCTTTGGGACCAAAAGGAAGTTACCTGTGTCCTGTCCGGTATGAACTCTATGGAAATGCTGCAGGACAATGTGCAGACTGCCTCCACAACAGAGATAGGGGAGTTGGGTAGCGCGGAGCAGGAAATGCTGGAGCGCGTAAAGGCTGCGATTAATAGCAATATGAAGGTCGGCTGCACCGGCTGCGGCTACTGTATGCCTTGCCCCAAGAATGTGGACATTCCCGGTGCGTTTGCCGCCTATAACCGATTGGCATCGGAAGGCAAATTTGCCGGTCTTAAGGAGCATTTTATGTGCAGTGCTGCAAGAAAAGATTCCACCGCTGCCTATAATTGTATTGGCTGCGGTAAATGCGAAAAGCATTGCCCTCAGGGAATCCCCATTCGTCAGGAACTGAGAAACGCAAGCAAAGCGCTGGAAGTTCCGGTCTATCGTATTGCCAGAAAATTTGTAGAATGGCTGAAATTATATTAAATTTCCGTTGCAATAGTTTAGAAAAATGTTATAATAAAAAATGTGTTAGATTGCACCGTAATGGAAAATAAGACGGCGGTTTTCCCTGTGCTTATTTAAAAATAAGGAGGTTTTCTGATGAAAACGACAAATCAACAGCGTCCTTTCGGTATTCGGGACTCACTGGCATATGCAGCCGGTGACCTTGGCTGCAATATGAGCTTTGCGCTGAAGGGCACAATGGCTCTGTTCTGGACCCAGGTTATGGGCATGAGCGCATGGTACTCCCTGATGCTGCTGATCGTGCAGGTGTGGGATGCTATCAACGATCCCCTGATCGGCTCTATGGTTGATGCAGATAAGCACAACTATAAGCGCAATAAGTTCCTGCAGTACATCTTTATTGGCTCTATCGGTTTGATTATCGGTGGCGCTTGCTGCTTCCTGCCGTTCCCCGGCGCTCCCGTGTGGGCAAAGTTCATTATCTTTATTGCCGGTTATGTTGTGTGGGATGCATTCTACACCATCGCTAACGTACCTTACGGCAGCCTTCTGTCCTTGATCTCCAAGGAGCCCGCTGACCGTGCATCTTTGTCCGCATGGCGCTCCATCGGTTCTATGATTGGCAATATGCTGCCGATGGTAATTCTGCCCTTCCTGATTTATGAAGCAGACGGCAAGACCCTCAACGGCACAATGGTCTTCGTGGCTGCCTTTGTTATGGGCATTCTGGGCTTCATTTGCTTCCAGTTTATGATCAAGAACACCACCATTCGTGTGGATACCGATGCTAAGTGCAATGAAGAACAGCCCAAGTTCAATGTGTTCAAGGCTATGGGTAACTTCCTGAAGAACCGTCCTGCTGTGGGCGCTACTTTGGCTGCTATGGGCATGTTCATCGGTATGCAGGGCGCTACCACCGCTGTGAATGTTACTTTCCAGATTTACTTTGAAAATGCTAAGATTTCCGGCTTGGTTTCTATGTTTGCCATGATTCCCATCGTGGCATTTACCCCCTTGGCCCGTAAGATGGTTGTCAAGTACGGCAAGAAGGAACTGTCCAAGATCGGTGCTGTTTGCTACATTATTGGCGCATTGGTCCTGTTTGCAGCACCCCTTGGCCTGATTCCTGTAAGCAAAGGCAATACCCAGCTTGACCTGATTGTTTATATTGTTGCACAACTGATTTGCTCCTTGGGTCTGGGCATTTACTCCACCGTGTCTTGGGCTATGATGGGCGATGCCATCGACTACAACGAGTGGAAAACCGGCAACAGAGAAGAAGGCACCGTTTACGCACTGCACTCCTTCTTCCGTAAGCTGGCACAAGGCGTTGGCCCTGCCGTCGCCGTTGCCATTATGGGCACCATGGGCTATGTGAACAATGCAGTTGACCCCAAAACCGGTGCTGCATTCATTGACGTGAACCTAATCTCCTGGGAGCATACCCTCCAGATCCGTTCCCTGGTTGCTATTTTGTATCTGGTTGCCGGCCTGTTCATTTTTGTGGGCCTGGGTCTGATCTACAACCTGGATAAGAAGACCTTGAACAAAATGCAGGAAGAACTGGCTGAACGCCACGCTGCTTCTGCTGAATAATTCGTAAAACTGCGCCCGGGCAGGCAGGATACTGCTTGCCCGGCACTTTGTGAAGGAGAACACTATGAGAAATGTTTTGAATTTCAATGCTTCCTGGCTCTTTGCCAAGCAGGCGGAAGTACCTGCAACCCTGTCTGCTGATTGGGAGCAGGTGAATGTGCCCCATTGCTGGAACGCAGTGGACGGACAGGACGGCGGCAACGACTATTTCCGCGGCACCTGCCAGTACGCAAAGGCCTTTGCCAAGGCAGACCTGCCTGAGGCTGACCGCTACTATCTGGAGATCCGCGGTGCCAACTCTTCTGCGGATGTAACCTTGAACGGCGTGAAGCTTGCCCACCACGACGGTGGCTACTCCACCTGGCGCGTAGAATTGACCGAAAATCTGCAGGATGAAAACCTGCTGGTCATTTCTGTTGACAATGCAGCCAATGAGACCGTTTATCCTCAAATGGCAGACTTCACCTTCTTCGGTGGTCTGTACCGGGATGTCAACATCATCTGCGTGAACCAGTCTCACTTTGATCTTAGCTACTACGGCGCCCCCGGCATCAAGGTCACCCCTGTGATGGACGGCAACAACGCCAATGTGGAAGCAGAAGTGTT
>JAZOSY010000125.1:0-24083 GCA_045657385.1 Faecousia sp.
AGATGGGCGGCTTTTTGGGTTCTGCCTGCGCTACCTTGGGTGTGGTGCTGCCCTCGTTCATCGTGATCCTCATCGTGGCCAAGTGCTACGATAAGTTCCGCAATTCCCCTGTGGTCAAGGCCTGTATGTCCGGCTTAAAGCCTGCGGTTGTGGGCCTGATCGGCGGCGCGATCCTGTCCGTTGCGCTGAGTGTGTTCTTCCCGGCAGGTCTTGCCCTGTCTGTATTGCAGACCCCGGCATTTTATATTTCGCTGGGCATTTTTGCGGCTATGCTGGTGCTGGCATTTAAGAAAGTGCATCCCATTGCGCTGATCGTCATTTCGGCAGCCATCGGCATTGGTATCGGATATTTAGGTTTATGGTAAAGAAAAGAGCCGCTGCTTTTGGCAGCGGCTCTCAGAGTTTCAAAAAAGCCGCCAATCGTCAAAATGTAAAACAGAATACGTATTGGCACTGGCGAAGATCTAACTTGTAGGGACCGGCGTCCCCGACGGTCCTGAACGACAAAAATTACTTGCTGCGAAAAACATTTTGACTTACTGCGCAACCGGAAACTTACCGTACCTATGTACGCCGACAGTTTCCGGTTGCTTGTCTTGACGGCTTTAGTGACCTCTGCCTTTCTGTCGAAAAACAAGTTTTTCAACAGAAAGAGCCGCTGCTTTTGGCAGCGGCTCTTTCGCAAAGAGAGATAAAAGAGATAAAAAAGAGGTTTTTATGAAAAAACGCATGCGACTTTGCGCCCTTCACACCTATAAAATACAGGACGCTTTTGAACGCCCGGTGACGAAAATAAAAATATTTTGCGAAAATTTTGTGAATGTGCCTATGTTTGCAAGGCTTTTTGTGGTATCATAGCCGTAAGGAGTGATGAAGATGACCTTGGAAGTGAAAATCACCGCCGCGGCGGCTTACTTGGCCGACCGCATCGCTAAAAGACCCACCGTAGCGCTCATTTTGGGCAGCGGCTTGGGCGATTATGCCAACACGCTGGAAGACCCGGTGCGGATTCCCTATTCGGAGATCCCCAACTTCCCCCAGCCCACCGTGGAGGGACACGCAGGCGCCTTCGTGTTCGGCCGCAAGCAGGGGATGGAAGTGGTGGTGCTGCAGGGCCGTGTCCACTATTACGAGGGCCTGTCCATGCAGGAGATCACTCTGCCCGTTCGGGTCTTGGCGGCGTTGGGCGTGAAAACCCTTGTGCTGACCAATGCGGCCGGCGGCATTAATCTGCGTTATAAGCCCGGCACGCTGATGCTGATTAGCGATCATATCAATTTCTCCGGCGCAAATCCCTTAATTGGCAAAAATCTTGACAAGTTCGGCCCTCGTTTCCCCGATGTGAGCGACCTGTACACCGCCGCCTTGCGCGAAAAAATCCGCGCTAAGGCCGCCGAAAACCAAATCCCTCTGGAAGAGGGCGTATACCTGATGTGTTCCGGCCCCAACTACGAGACCCCGGCGGAGATCCGCGCCTTCCGCACCCTCGGCGCAGACGCGGTGGGCATGTCCACCGTGCCGGAGGCGCTGGTTGCCGGCCACAGCGGAATGGCTGTGGTGGGCGTGTCCTGCATCACCAATATGGCCGCCGGTGTCCTGCCGGTGAAGCTTGACCACAAAGAAGTGATGGAAACCGCCGACCGTGTCCACGACTTGTTCCAAAAACTGGTGGACATCATCCTGGAAACCCTGTAATTCTTGACTTTTGCCTTCATAAAGTTATAATAAAAGAAGAAACAAAAAGGAGCGATTGACTATGTATCATCGTATGAATATCGCAGGTCTGGACCGCGACCTGCCCATCTGTAAGGTAACTGACGATCTGTATATTGCCGGCTTTGTGATCTTCGGCGATCAGGAGCTGACCGTGGCCTGCGCCAAGGCTCTGCTGGAAAAGGCCCCCGAGTATGACTATATCATCACCGCCGAGGCCAAGGGCATCCCTCTGGGTCACGAAATGGCTCGCCAGAGCGGCGCCAAGAAGTATTTTCTGGCAAGAAAAGCGCCCAAGCTCTATATGACCGGCGTGTTTGAGGTGACCGTCAATTCCATCACCACCGCCAAGGAGCAGAAGCTGTACTTAGACACCGCCGATGCCGAGCTGATGAAGGGCAAGCGCATCCTGATCGTGGACGATGTGATCTCCACCGGCGAGAGCCTCCGTGCGCTGGAGGTGCTGGTCGAGAAGGCCGGCGGCATCATTGCCGGACGGATGGCCATTTTGGCAGAGGGCGACGCTCAGGACCGCCCCGACCTGATCTATCTGGAAAAGCTGCCCCTGTTCAACGCAGACGGCACAATTAAGGGTTAAATAAAAGGCCGCAAAAGCGGCCTTTTCCTTATTAGGAGAGGCTATGGACAATTACGCAAAGCAAGCAGCGCAGGCGCAAAGCCATTTTCTGACCTACGATCAGGAAAAGCTCATCAAAAAATGCGGCCTGCCCTTTGACGAAAACTACCTTTACCCCACCTTGTTCGGGTCGCGCTACCGCATAGACCGGAAAACCGGCCAAATGCAGCGGCAGACCCAAGACGCTTGGCAGGAGGCCGGCTTCAACGAAATTATGACCATTCTGGACATCCTCTGCGATTCGAAAGAGGGGCGGTTTCTGACCGGCCGCTGGCAGGGGATGCAGAATTTCGGTCTTCAGTTCCACCAAAACCTGCTGGAGGGCAAAGACCCCCTGGCCGCTGCCGCAGACAAAGACCCGGAAGCCTTCCGGCGCGCCTGTCGCGCCCTTGGCGGAACGGAAATTCCCGGCGCTGATATGGGTTATGCCATCGAGGTGATGATTGGGCTTAAAATCGCCCTGCAATTTTGGCATTCCGACGAGGAATTTCCGGCGCAGATTCGCTATTTTTGGGATGAAAACGCCCTGCAATACATCCGCTACGAAACTATGTACTTTGCGGTAGGGTATCTGCGGAGTTTACTTTTGCGGCAGCTTGTGGTATAATGGTCGCAACTATGATTTGGAGTTGAAGTTTGTGAATTTTGATAATACCCGTGTAACCATCGATTTGGACAAAATTTCTCAAAACTTTCAGGCGATCACCGAAAAGGTAAGCGTTCCGGTGATGGCCATTATCAAAGCGGACGCCTACGGCCACGGCGCAATTCAGGTGGCTCGGTGTCTGCAGGATCGCTGCGCCTACTTTGGTGTGTCCTCTATGCTGGAGGCTATGGAGCTGCGCAAGGCGCACATCACCACCCCTATTCTGATTTTGGGTCAGATCCCCACCTCTGCCTTTGACACAGCCATTGCGGAAAATATCCGCCCCTCCATCTTCCGCTACGAGGATGCGGTGGCTCTGTCCGAGACCGCCCAAAGCCTGGGCGTGGAAGCACCCTTCCATCTGGTGGTGGATACGGGTATGAGCCGTATCGGTTTTCAGGCCACGGAAGAAGACGCGGACACCTGCAAGGCCATTTGTGACCTGCCCGGCCTTAAGTGCGAGGGCATTTTCAGCCACTTTGCCACCGCCGATTGTCCCGATCTGACCAAATCCCGGGCCCAGGCGGAGCTGTTTGACCGGTTTTGCCAGATGCTGAAGGCACGGGGCGTGTCCCCCAAGCTGCGGCATATGGATAACTCCGCCGGCATTATGAATTTTGATGACCACTACGAGCTGGTTCGCGCCGGCATCGTTACATACGGCTTATATCCCAGCGCAGATGTTTCGCCGGAGTTGCTGCCCTTAGAGCCGGCCCTTCGCTGGACCAGCCGGGTCACCCATGTAAAGACCTTGGAGGCCGGTCGTGAGATCAGCTACGGTGGCACTTATGTGACCACCAAGCCTACTGTGGTTGCCACCGTGCCGGTTGGCTACGCAGACGGCTACCGCAGAGCTTTAAGCGGCAAATTCTATGTGCTGATCCACGGCAAGCGCGCTCCCATTTTGGGTCGCATCTGTATGGACCAGATGATGGTGGATGTGACGGATATTCCCGATGTGACCGTGGGCGACAAGGTGGTGCTCATCGGCAAGGATGGCGAGGAAGTCATTACCATGGAAGCCATTGCCGACGCGGCAGACACTTTCAACTACGAATTCGTGTGCGGCATCAGCCGCCGAGTGCCCCGTATCTACAAACGGAACGGTCAGGTGGTCCACGAGGTCCACTATTTGCTGGATAGCTACTAAAAGGACGCGCCATCTTACGCGTCCTTTTTTTGTGGGAGAGAAAAATGACTTACGAAAATTGCGCCCTCTGCCCGAGGGAATGTTATGTAAACCGCGCCGCCGGACAAACCGGATACTGCGGCTGTCCGGCAACGGCCTTGGTGGCCAAAACAATGCTTCATAAGTGGGAAGAGCCGGCCTTGGCAGGCAGCGGCGGTAGCGGCGCGATCTTCTTTGGCGGCTGCACCTTAGGCTGCGTTTACTGCCAAAATAGAGCCATTTCCGCCCAGCCTGTGGGAACGCCGATGGACAGTGCGGCACTGCGCGCCGAAATGGAAAACCTCATCGCCCAAGGGGCCGAAAACATCGACCTTGTGACCCCTACCCAGTTTTTGCCCACCGTTTTGCCGGCTCTTTCTCCCAAGCTGCCTGTGCCGGTGGTCTACAACTGCGGCGGCTACGAACGGGAGGAGACGATCCGCGCCCTTGACGGTAAGGTTGACATCTACCTGCCGGATATGAAGTACGCAGACGATGCTTTGACCCAGGCGCTTTCCGGCGCAAAGGACTATTTTGCCGTGGCATCCAAGGCCATCAAGGCTATGTTCCGGCAGGTTGGCCCGATCCGAATGGACGGTGAAAAGGTCAAAAGTGGCGTTATCATCCGCCATCTGATCCTGCCCGGACAGGTGGACAACTCCCTGAAAGTGCTGGATTGGATCGGAGAGACCTTCGCCCCCGGCGAGGTTTTGGTAAGCCTGATGCGCCAGTACACCCCTATGCCCGGCCTTGCCGCCCCCTTTGACAGGGGCATCACCGACGAAGAGTATCAGGCGGTGCTTTCGTGGATGTACTTAAACGGTCTGCAGGGTTTCACCCAAGAGGACGCTTCTGCGGACAAAGCCTACATTCCCGATTTTTAAGGGTTTACAGGGCGGAAGCCTTGTGGTATCATAACAAGGCAATATAAAAGCGAAGGAATCAAGATATGGACTATATCGTTTTGGATATGGAATGGAATCAGCCGTGGCCCGGTTCACCCTCCTCCAAGAAGGTGCTGCCGGTGCAGATCCACGGAGAGATCATCCAGATCGGCGCTGTTCGCATCAAGGCCGACAATCAGGTGGCGGACGAATTTCAGGTACTGGTCAAGCCCAAATACTATCGCCGGTTAAACCGCCGGGTCAGCAAGCTCACCGGCATCAAGGAGGCCGACCTGCGGGATAACGGCGTGCCGATGCGTGAGGCGATGGAGCAGTTCCGCACTTGGTGCGGCGAGGATGTGATCTTTCTGACATGGGGCTTCGATGACATTCCCATTTTGAAGGAAAATTTAAAGCTCTACGGCATTGACGACAGCTGGGTGGAGCGTTGGTTCAATGCGCAAATGATCTTCAACGCCCAGACCGACGGCGCAACCGCCCAAAAGGCCTTAAAGACCGCCATGGAGATCTTCGGCATCGAAGCCACCCGACCTGCCCACGATGCGTTGGGCGATGCCTACCATACGGCGCTGATCTGCGCAAGATTAGACCTGAAAAAGGGTACCGGCGAGTATAAAGACGCCCTGAAAAAGCACATCGACGGCTTCCACGGAGATGAATTGCCCGGCTGCATCAGCCGCAAGGTGTTCTATGACTATGCGGACAAGCGCGAGGCCTTGGGCGCAATGTCCGGCCCGGAAAACAAATGCCCCACCTGCGGCAAGCAGATGACCGGCACACGCTGGTTTGCCCAGCCCGACCGCCGGTATATGGATCTGGCCAACTGCCCCACCTGCGGCAAGTTCCTGATCCGTGTACGGCTGTCCGACCAGCCTGACGGCACCGTTCGCGTCAGCCGGCTGACCTATGAGGCCACCTCCTCTGCGGCAGAAGCCTATGCCCGTCGGGCAGAAAAGGCCGACCCTGAGGTGCAGCGACCCACTTCCCAGCGGACTCGCCGCCGCAGCAAATTGCCATAAAAGAAAGCAAAACGAGCGTACCTGCTTTTCGGTACGCTCGTTTTTATTGTAGGGGCGACCATTGGTCGCCCGCGGGCGTGCAATGCACGCCCCTACATACCCTGCCGAAGGTGTTTGTAGGGACCGGCGTCCTCGACGGTCCAACAATAATGCTTTAACATCCCGGATTTGTCCGCAAAAAGCCCCCTCGTCAGAGGGGGCTTTGAGATCATTTCATTTGCTCCAGATAGATGAGCAGCACCGCAATATCTGCCGGGCTGACGCCGGAAATGCGGCTGGCCTGTCCCAAAGAAACGGGACGGATCTCACTTAATTTCTGCCGCGCCTCCAAGCGCAGGCCGGAAATGGCTTCATAGTTAAGATCCTCGGGAAGCAGGCGCGCTTCCTCTTTCTTGAATTCAGCCACCTGCTTTTCCTGCCGTGCCAAATAGCCGGCGTACTTCACCTGAATTTCCACCTCTTGGGTCACCGCCTCGGGCAGCTCCGGCCGATTTGCGTCAAAGGGCGCGATGTCTGCATAGGTCACCTGCGGTCTGCGAAGCAGATCGGCAAGTCTTGCGGAGGTTTCCACCGGGGTGGACTCCCGTTTGGTCAGCATTTCGTTCAGCTCTGCCGATGCCGGCACGCCGCAGGACTCCAAGCGCCGAATTTCCCGTTCAACCGCCTGGTATTTTTCTTCCACCTGGGCAAGCCGTTCGGGAGGCACAAGGCCCACCGCCGCGCCGATGTGGGTCAGCCGCCGGTCTGCATTGTCCTGCCGGTGCAATAGCCGGTATTCGCTGCGGCTTGTCATAATGCGGTAGGGTTCTTCCGTACCCTTGGTTACCAGATCGTCGATCAGCGTGCCGATGTAGCTGGTGTCCCGGGTCAGGATCAGGGGGTCTTTGCCCTGAAGCTTCAAGGCCGCATTGATGCCGGCCACAAGGCCTTGCACCGCCGCCTCCTCGTAGCCGGAGGAGCCGTTGAACTGACCTGCGCCGTACAGGCCGGAAATTTTCTTGTATTCCAAAGTAGGCAGCAGCGCCGTGGGGTCGATGCATTCGTACTCGATGGCATAGGCCGGGCGCATCATCTGAGCGTTCTCCAAGCCGGGAACAGAGTGGAGCATCTGCAGCTGTACATCCTCCGGCAAACTGGAGGAAAAGCCTTGAATGTACATCTCCTCGGTATCCAGACCGCAGGGCTCGATAAACAGCTGATGGCGATTTTTGTCCGCAAAGCGGACAATCTTCGTCTCAATGCTGGGGCAGTACCGGGGGCCAACGCCGGAAATCGTGCCGTCGTACATAGGGCTGCGGTGGAGATTCTCTTTGATAATGCGGTGGGTCTCCTCGTTGGTGTAGGTCAGATAGCACACCGCCTGATTGTAAAGGGCGTGGGTGGTGCGGAAAGAGAAAGGCTCGGGAATTTCGTCACCGGGCTGCAGCTCCATTTTGGAAAAGTCGATGCTTCTGCGATTCACACGGGGCGGCGTGCCGGTCTTAAACCGCCGCAGGGGCAGACCCAGCTGCCGCAAATTATCCGCTAAACCGATGGATGCGTGCATACCGTCCGGGCCGGCGGATTGAACGGACTCGCCGGTGATGACGGTGCTGTCAAGGTAAGTGCCGGTGGCGATGATGACGGCTTTTGCGTCATAAATTGCGCCAAGGCCGGTCTTGACACCGGTGACCTTGCCGTCCTCCGTGAAAATCTCCACGATCTGCGCCTGCTTCAGCTGCAAATTGTCCTGCAGCTCCAGCACGTGCTTCATATACTGCTGATACTGCCGCCGGTCACCTTGGGCGCGCAGAGAATGCACTGCCGGGCCCTTGCCTTTGTTCAGCATACGGTACTGGATGCAGGCGAAGTCAGCCGCAAGACCCATTTGGCCGCCCAGCGCGTCCAATTCCCGAACCAGATGGCCCTTGCCGGTGCCGCCGATGGCCGGGTTGCAGGGCATATTGCCCACCGCGTCCAGATTGATGGTGAAAATGATGGTGTCAAGTCCCAGCCGGGCAGCGGCCAGCGCCGCTTCGATGCCTGCGTGGCCGGCGCCGATGACAGCTACATCACATTTTCCTGCGTGATACATTCCGGTTTCTCCTTCTTTTCTTCGGGCATAACAAAGGGCTTGCACACCACCTCGCACCGATTGATGGGGGTGCCGAGGGCGTGGAATTTTTCTTCATAGCCGGTCATAATGCCTACGATGCCGTTTGCGTGCAGGTCACGGGTCAGGGCATTCACCTGCAAACCGCAAGCCTCGAACTCTTCCAAAGAGTACTCAAACAGGGGCGCATTGTCGGTCTTGTAGTGGATTTCGCCGTTTTCCTTGACCACCCGGCAGTACTTGTCCAAAAAGCCGCGGTGGGTCAGCCGCCGCTTGGCATTTTTCTTTCTGGGCCAAGGGTCGGGGAAGTTGATGAAGAGCCGGTCGATCTCGCCGGCGGCAAAAATGGCCTCAATGTTGGCCACGTCCATATCGATAAAGAAAACGTTGGTAAGCCCCATTGCCTGCGCCTTTTCCATAGCGATAACCATAGCCTCCCGGCAGCGCTCCACGGCGATCAGCAAAACCTCCGGGTTTGCCGCGGCGGTCTCGGCGGTGAATTTGCCCTTGCCGCAGCCCACCTCTACCCAAAGGGCGGCGCAATCTTCCTTCAGCTTTCGCCAAGCGCCCTTGTAGTCCTCGGGGGTCTGGATCAGAAAAGCGGAGGCAGCCTCCATACGGCTGTCCAAATTTTTCATTCTGCGCATTCTCATAGAAAATACTTCCTATCCGTAAAATTTCACCATATAGTATAACAGAAACAGCGGCACCCGTCAACGGAACAATTCCTCTCTTGCATTTATGCGGCAACTCTGTTACAATGAAAGCATAATTTGAATGAAAGGATAACGGATATGAAACGAATCATTGCCCTAGTTTTGCTTTTGTGCCTGCTGTTGGTGGGTTGTAAAAGCACATCCGGAGTATCCAATCCCAACACCAACCTGAACAATAACCACATCGCCGGCAACAATGGTCAGGACGACCAGCAGCAATCCGGCGAAGAGAACCGGCCGGATGTCCCGACCACCAACCGGCACCCGTTAACCGGTGCAATTTTGCAACAGCCTTGGTCCGGCCAAATTACAGCAGTGACGATTGACAATGTGTGGAATGCCCTGCCCCAGCACGGCCTGACCCATGCCAATATCATCTATGAGGCAGAAGTTTCCGGTGGCGTGACCAACTATTTGGCTGTGTTCTCTGACTTGACAAAAGTGAGCATGGTTGGCCCCATCACCAAGACCCGTACGGTGTTCAATTCTATTGCCCTTTCCTATGATGCGGTTTTGGTCCATAGTGGCGGCAGCGCCCTGGCGTTGGAGGGTCGCTATGATTCTTCTAATGACACAATTATCAACTGGAAGCACATCGACGAGGTGTCTGCCAGCCAGTATTTCTACCGGGACGAACAGCGCCGGAACGAAGGCTATAACTATGAGCATACCCTGTTTGCCAGCGGTATGTCTTTGCGACTTGGCCTTGCCGAAACCAAACTGGACGCAGCTTCCGGCAAGGAATTCGGCTTGAAATTTGTTGATGCCACACCTTCTCAGGGCAAAAAAGCTGAAAACATCACCATTACATTCAAGAGCGGCAAAGCAACCGCCTTTGCCTACGATGTAGCGATTGGCAAATATAAAATGAGCCAGCTTGGCAAAGATGCGGTTGACGGCAATACCGGCACAACCCTGTCTTTTGAAAACGTCATCGCCCTGTACACCAACCAGACCCGTAGCGCCGACGGCGCCCACGAATTTTTCAACACCATCGGCAGCGGTGAGGGCTATTTGGCCATGAATGGCCAGATTGTTCCTATTTTGTGGAGCAGAGAGAGCTTGCGCAGCCCCTTCACCTACACCTATGGTGATGGTACGCCCATTTCCCTGTCCGTAGGCAATTCCTATGTGGCGATTGTGGGCGTAAAGACCCCGATTACATATCAATAAGGTGTAAAAACTTCCCCGGCAAATCCTTGCCGGGGAATTGTTGAAATCAGCTAAGAAAGAGAGAAAAGTGAATGAAAATGCCACTGACAAAGCTGGAGAAAAGCTGGATTTTGTATGATATTGCAAACTCCGCATTTGTCCTGCTGGTAGCCACGTTGTTGCCCATCTATTTTGACTATCTGGCGGCAACGGCAAACCTAAGCGAATCGGATTACCTTGCCTATTGGGGCTATGCCGGTTCTGTTGCCACGATTCTTGTGGCCATCATCGGCCCTATTTGTGGCACATTGGCTGACCAACGGGGGTTCAAAAAGCCTTTGTTTATTGCAAGTTTGCTGATTGGTGTGGTTGGTTGCGCTGCGCTGGGCTTTTCCCAGGGTTGGCTTCCGTTTTTGGTAATCTTTGTGGTTGCGAAAGTGGGCTACTCCTCCAGCTTGGTGTTCTATGACTCTATGCTCCCGGAAATCACCACCAGGGAAAAGATGGACAGGGTGTCCACCCTGGGCTATGCGCTGGGCTATATCGGCTCCGTAATTCCCTTTGTGCTGTGCCTGGTGGTGGTGCTGATGCCGAACTTGTTTGGCATTGACCAAATTACGGGCCTGATTGTTTCGTTCCTGATTACCGCCGTCTGGTGGCTGGTGTGCAGCGGTCCGCTGGTGAAGCGTTACCGCCAGAGTGCCTATCAGGAAACAGCCGGCAACCCTGTTGCCAACACTTTCCGCCAACTGGCCAAGTCTTTTAAAGAAGCCAAAAAGCAGAAGCATATTTTCATCTACTTAGTGGCCTTTTTCTTCTTCATCGACGGCGTTTACACCATTATCGACATGGCTACTGCCTACGGCAAGTCCTTGGGCTTAGATACCACCGGCCTGCTGTTGGCGTTGCTGGTGACCCAAATTGTGGCATTCCCCTGTTCTATTATTTTCGGCAGACTGTCCACCAAGGTGGATACAGCTAAGCTCATCAAGGTGTGCATTATTTGCTACACAGGTATCGCGCTGTTTGCGGTGTTCCTGGCAAAGCAATGGCAGTTCTGGGTGCTTGCGGTGCTGGTGGGTATGTTCCAGGGCGGTATTCAAGCGCTAAGCCGTTCTTATCTGGGCAAAATCATTCCCCCGGAGCAAAGCGGCGAGTACTACGGCCTGATGGATATTTGTGGCAAGGGCGCATCTTTCGTGGGCACCACCCTAATCGCGGTGGTGAGCCAGGCAACCAAGGGCTTGGAGTTCTCCGTATTCGGTCTGCCGGTTGCCAACACCGGCATCGCCGTGGGTTCTATCGCAGTGATGTTCGTCATCGGCTTCGTTCTGTTCTGCGTGGCAGACAAACTGAATAAAGCAAGAACCGCAACTTCCGTATAAAAGAAAAAACAAAACGACCTGCTTTTCGGCAGGTCGTTTTTCTTTACAGTTGGTCCAGATTCAGCCGGAAAGGTTCCAAGCAGTTATCAATGAACCAGTCAAGTTCCGGGCGGTGCATATCCTTCATAGATTGCAACGTTGCCCCAGCGGCGGAATCAAATTCCGTGTTGCCGGCCTTTTGCTCCTCCAGACACTTGATGTGGGCGGAGAGTTTGTCCGCGGCTTTCACCACAGGGGTGATTTGCTCGTCATCCTCCAGCACATAACCGGCATAGGCATCTCGCAGCGCTTCAGGCAGCATGGTCAGCAGCCGGTTGCCGGCAATTCGCTCCACCTGCTTGTAGGCCTCTTTGATGTCCGGGTTGTAGTACTTGATGGGGGTGGGCATATCGCCGGTGAGAATTTCCGACGCATCGTGATACAGGGCGGCCACGGCGCATTTCTCCGGGTCAGGTCCGCTTAACTGCAGCACATCCCGGCGGATCAGCGCCAACGCGTGAGCCAAAACGGCCACCTGATGGCTATGCTCCTGAATATTTTCAGAAAAAGTGTTGCGCATCAGACCCCAACGGGTGATATAGCGCATTCGACCCAAAAGGGCGTAGAATTCGTTAGCCATTTGATACAATTTCCTTTAAGCAATCCAGCATTTTGGAGGGGTGGTCGCAGAAGTAGACAGAGCCGTGCTCGGAAAGGCAGGCTTTGTCCCGGAAGCCCCACAGAACACTCAGGCAGGGAACGCCGGCATTCTGGGCGGTCTGCACATCCACTTCGCTGTCGCCCACGTAAATGCACTTATCAACGCCGATGGCGGCCATACCTTGATACACCATATCCGGCGCTGGCTTGCGAGGGCAGGAGGCGCTTTCGCCCAGCGCGAAAATATGCTCGCCAAAATACTCCTTGCACAGAGGCTTTGTGGCGATGTCCGGCTTGTTGGACACGATGGCGACGGGGAATTCCTTGGAGATGGCATCGAGAGCCTCCAAAACGCCGTCATAGGGACGGGTTTTGATGCGACTATGGGTAGCGTAGTAGGCCTGATAGGTGGCCAGCACCTCGGCCAAAGCAGGGTCGGTGTCCTTGCCGGGCAGGGAGTAGCGGATGAGATTTTCTGCGCCGTAGCCCACGAAAGTGCGAATTTCTTCGATGGTGCGCTCGGGGCAGTTGTAGTAGCGCAAAGTATAGTTCACGGCATCGGTCAAGTCCTCAAGGGTGCTTAAGAGCGTGCCGTCCAGGTCAAATAAAATTCCGATTTTCAAGGGGTGTCCTCACTTGTTCTTTAATACGCGAATATCCTCGCCCACGAAGGGCAGCAGTTGGAAATTGCCCTGTAGCCGGGAGGCAATCTGGGGAGAATACCGCTTCTGCATTTCGTCAATGTTCAGATTGGTGGAAATAATCATAGGCTTGCCGGCCAGCAACCGATCGTTTAGCAGGAAATACAGGGCCGCCGTGGTGAAATTGCCGGGCAGCTCCGTACCCAAATCGTCCACAATCAGCAGGTCACAGCGGGAAAGCTGTGCCACCGCAGCCGCACTTTCTTCGTCCGGGTGGAAGCGGTCACGCTCCAACTTGGCGAACAACTGGTGGGCGCTTTCGTAGGTCACCGAGAAGCCTTTATTGGCCAGTTCCCGGGCGATGCAAGCAGACAAATAGGTTTTGCCCAGACCTGTGCCACCGTTGAACAGCAGATTGCCGGATTGCAGAGAAAAATTGGCTGCGTACTTGCGGCAGATGTCCAAAATCTTTCCCATAATCATCCGGGGGCTTGCACCGTACTTGGGGTCGATGGTTTCGGGATAGTAGTCCAAACGGAATTGGCTGAAAGACGCATCACTCACAGTCAGTAAAGACAGCTCTTTTTTCTGCTCCTCACGGCACAGCTCCAAAAGACAGACGCACATATTGCTGCCGATATAGCCGGTGCCGCCGCAGTGCTGGCAGACAGGACTTTCGTCCAGATATTCAGGAGGGAATTGGGCAGAAATCAGCTCTTTGCGTTCAGATTGCAGGGCCAGATTTGCATCACGCACCTGAGCCAAAGCATCTGCACCGGTTTCGCCCTTTTGGAACGCAGCCTGAACGGCCATGGCCATAGAAAGACGCAGCTGCTTATCAATCTCCCAAACCCGGGGGATTTGCTTGTAAACTTTCTGCAGGCGAGCCTGCTGAAGGGAATCGTGGTCGGCCTTCTTATTTTCCAGACGCTGCAGCGCCCGGCGGATAACTTCGCTGCTATATGCCACAGGTCAATCCTCCTTCAAAACTTTCTGGAATGCGGACAGTTCCGCCTGCCCGATATTGCCACTTGCGCCTTTCGGCACAGGCTTTTTATCGTTGGCTTTCACTTGCTCGACGGTATGTAGACCCGCTTCGTTCCAGCGGGTGAGAATCTTGTTCATGTAGGCCCAGCTTAGGCCGCCGGTGTTCAGGCACGTGCGCTCATAGGCCAAGGAAATCACCTTGTTATCAAAGCCCATATCCAGCCAGGCCTTGGCATAGCGCTCTTCGCCGGGGGTCAGGTTGCGGCCGCGGATTTGCAGCAGATGCATAAGGTCGGCCACACGGCTGTGCTGAATGTTCTGGTTTTGGATAAAGGCCACAGCCTCCTCCATAGTGTCGATGCCCTGTTCAGCCCAAAAATAGGCTTCTTTTTCAATGGTTCGCAGGCTGGGGTTGCGCAGATTGCCCTTAGCCCGAGCCCGTTCCTTGCAGTAGCACACCAGCACGGAGATTACATCGCCCGGTAGACCCAAATAGCGGATAAAGCCCAGCAGAATTTTCAGTTCCTCGGTGTTCAGGGAGCGACCCAAAACCCGTTGCACTTCTGCGTACAGGGATTGGAAGCTCTTGTCTTCGTGCATAGCGCCCAGCACGTCATTTTCGGTGTACTGAGGACGCTCGCCGGAGAATACGGGAATGTTTTTCGGCTCAGACCAAAGACCCAGCTGTCGCAAAGTGGCAACAGCGCAGGAAATTCGGGAGGCAGACAGTTGCAAATCCTGCTCTGCGGTTTTCGGGTCGTTGCCGGCGGTCAGGTACAGGTATAAAAGAGAAACGTCGGGATTCTTTGCGCACAGCAGCTTATGGACGTGCGCCTTGGGAATCTGCAATTCGGTTGCGTTCATAAGCCGCTCCTTTCACAAATAAGATGGTATCATTATACCATAGGTTTCGGGGGGAAAACAATGGCTCGCAATTGACGATTTTTTAGAAAATAAAGACGAAATTTTGGTAGTACACAGGATATTGTGGTAGGAAAAAATCTACCCACAAGAAATCCGGAGCAGCGATGCTGCTCCGGAAAATATATCACTCCATCAGAGGCTTGATTTTCTGCTTGTAAATACGGGAATAGAGAATCAGCGTAACCGTTACACTGACGATTTCCGCCACAGGGAATGCCCACCAAACTGCATGTACGTTGCCGGTCAGACTGAGGAAATAGGCGATTGGCAGCAGAGCCAGCAGTTGCCGGCACAAAGATGTAATTGTGGCATAAATGCCGTTGCCCAGGGCTTGGAAGCTGGCGCTGATGGCGATACCAACTGCGGCAATGGGGAAGTGAATACTTACAATCCGCAACGCACTTTTGCCCAATGCCAGGAACGTATCAGAGGGATTGAATATACCCAAAAGCTGATTGGGGAACACCTGGAAAACGGTCAGACCCACAATCATAATGGTCAGCGCGGTGCAGACACTCAGCTTCAGCGTTTTGATAATCCGCTTGGGCTGCCGGGCACCGTAATTGAAAGCCAAAATGGAAATGGCCGCATTGTTGATGCCGAACAGGGGCATCAGAACAAAGCTTTGCAACTTAAAGTAGATGCCGAATACGCCGGCGGCGGTTTCGCCGTAGTCTTTAAAGCCCAGGAAAATCTGGTTCATGCCGAAGTTCATCACAGAGCCGATGGCCATCATAATCATAGAAGGCACGCCGACACCCAAAATCTTCTTCATAATAGCAGGGTCAGGGCGCAGATAGCGCAGCTTCAGCTGCACATCCGGGTTGCAGAACAGATTGAAAATCACAGCCATAATGGCGGCTACCCACTGACCGATGACAGTTGCCACAGCTGCACCGGCAATACCCATCGGTTTGATGCCCAAAGGCGCAAAACCAAAGATGAACAGGGGGTCCAAGATGATGTTCAGCACCGCGCCTAAGCCTTGGGTGAACAAGGTGTAAATGGTGCGACCGGAGGCTTGCAGCAGACGCTCGCCCAGAATTTCCACAAAAATACCCAAGCTAAACAGTGTGCAAATGGAAATATAGGCGGCACCGCCGTCCACGGTTTCCTGCACAGAGGACTGCATAGCGTAATAAGGCCGAGCACCAAAGAAGCCAAAAACCACAAAAGCCGCAGCAAAGCACAGAGCCAGGAAAATGCCGTTGCCGGCAGCCTGATTGGCCCGTTTTTGATTGC
Organism: Faecousia sp.; assembly: GCA_045657385.1. Taxonomy (GTDB): domain Bacteria; phylum Bacillota; class Clostridia; order Oscillospirales; family Oscillospiraceae; genus Faecousia. The sequence continues at coordinate 15,867 of JAZOSY010000125.1, forward strand.
CTTCGCCCAGAGATTTGCTCAACAGGGCGTTCATACCGACACCAATACCGGTGGAACAACCGATAATCAGGTTCTGAATGGGAAATGCCAGACTCAAAGCCGTAACGGCACTGTCAGATTCGGCGGAGATACGTGAAACATAAACGCTGTCCACCACATTGTAAAAAGCCTGCACCAGCATAGAAATCACTAAGGGTAGGGCCATCGTCAGCAGCAGTTTGCCAACCGGCATGGTGCCCATTTTATTCTCCCGCAGGCTGGGAGCGGTTGTAGTAGCCATAGTTCAATTCCTCAATTCTAACATTTAACGCTCTTATTATAGCGAATTGCGGCGAAAAAGCAACAAAAATTTCCCCCGACTTTTCAGTCGGGGGAATAGGTTACTTATTCTTCTTCAGTTTCAGCAGGTTCTTCGGTTTCAGCAGGTTCTTCGGTTTCAGGCAGTGCTTTTGCCTTCGGTTTTTGCTTCATGAAGATTCTTTGCTGCTCGGGTGTGCCGGTAATCAGCACGCAAGCTGCGAATACACCACCCAAAATCACAAACAGCAGTGCTGCAATGATAATCAAAAGGATGGAAGTAGAACCGTCTGCAGTGCTACCGAACAGACCGCCGGAACTGCCATTGTCAGCGCCATTGTCAGTGCCGTTGTCGGTGTTGCCACCAATATCGACGATGGTGCTGCCGGTTTCTTCAATGGTGATGGTGACACCCTTGCCGTTAGCGGTCACAATGCCGGTGTTCACAGCGTCACTGCCGGGGTTCATAGTGATGGTATTCAGGACTTCCTTTGTGCCGTCGGAGTAGTTGGCAATGATGTCGTAGGTCTTGATAGCGTTGGAGGCGTTCAGCCAGGACAGACGGTAAGCCACATCTGCGTTGTGAGCGACGGTCTCGTCAATGGGCATGCCGGTCTTGGCATCGTAAACGCTAAAGTCGGCGGCAAAGCCGTTGACTACCAGCTTGTAGTCATCCAAATACAGGGTACCGGAGTAGTTCTGGGTGGACAGTTCAATCTTCTCCACGGGCAACTTGAATGCATCCATTGCCACGTTTTCTGCCTTGTCCAGCAGGTTGCCACTTGCGTCGTAAACATAGTAGCTGCAAGTGAAAGCGTCTGCGTTTTCAAAGTTCAGAACGCGCTTTACGGAGTATTCGGTGTTGGCGGCCAGAGTTACATTTTCAAAAGCGACGTACTCACCAATCTTGCCGTAGTACAGTTTGCCGTCAAAAATGCGGAAACCACCGTCGGTATTCACGCCGGAGCCGGAGGTCAGGTTCAGCAGTCTGATTTCAGCATCACCGGAGGGCAACGCAGACATATTGAAGGAAACCGACCAGGCCTGTTGCTTGGCGTATGTATCACCGGCGATAATCTTGCCGGGAATGACAGCGTTGGTTAAGAAACCGCTACCGGCAAGGGCCAGGACTTTGTCCTTGTCGTTGGTGGGGTTCGTTTCAATGGTGGCGGTAGCGCCATTCAGCAACCAGGTCTCCCAGGTGTGGGTGTACTGGGTGTTCTTGTAGTTGAACTCCATGCCGGTGTTGTAGTTGTTGAATGTTTCGCAGTAGGCGGGGTACTTTTCGAAGCGGTTGGCATCGTTCACAACGGTGGGCATCACATCAGCCGGGGTCTCAACCCAGTAACCGTTGGTACCAACAGCGGGGATAAAGCTATCTTCGATGATGGTGCCTTGGGGGAAGGTGATGGTCTGACCCTTGTTCTTAAAGACGATTTGGCCATTATCGGTGCTGACCAGGAAGTTCTTCTTGGAAACGCCAGTGACGCTGTCGGGGGTGATACGCCAGATATTCCGACCGTTTGCATACATGCCGGTCAGAATGAAGGAGTCGTTCCAGTTGGTGGGCATTTCGATGATTTTGCGGTCAGCGTAGCCGGCCACACGGGTCAGCTCAGCCAGAATGGCGGAGACGACCTCCAGACGGAACTTATATTCTGCGGTGTTGGGGGACTCGTTCATAATGATGTAGCCACCAAGCTCTGCGTTGCAAAGACCCAGATGGAAGTAGCCTTCCACGTGGTAGGGGGTGCCGGAGGAGGAACCTGCCGGATCATCGCCGTATTCCTGACCGTAGGCATAGGTGGTAACGGGGACCACGATGTTCTTGGTGTCCGTTGCCGCCAGAATATCCTTGATGGTGTTGATCTCCCACAGGGTCATATTGAAGGCGTTGTCCTCGTAGATGGCATCAGAGTGGGAAACGGGCTTGTTATAGGAGGTGCTGCTTTCTTGTTCCACAACCCAGTCAGGACCGTAGTTGTAGTTATTGAAGTTGGAGAAGCTGCCGAGACGGTCGTAGTTACCGCCCTTGTACATGGGGTAGCCGGTCTCGGGAACGGTTTTCAGCCAAGCGTAGGTGTTGTGGCTGTTGTAGTCGTCCACATATGCATCGGGGAAGTACTTCTGGGCAGGCTGCCACAGAGCCTGATCCAGATACTGCATCTGCAGGTTCTTGATGCAGACGTCCCAGATGTAACGGGATTCCTCATACTGAGAGCCGGCGCTGGGATGCAGGGAGTACAGCTCGCAGTAGATCTTCTTCAGGCCGTCGGACATGGTGTCCAAGGGCTTGGGATAGAACTGAAAGCCGCGCTCTTCCAGCATAGGACGGAGCTTGGTCTGATAGCTGGGATGCTGGGTGATGTTGTAGTAAACCTCTTGATTGCCGGCTTGGAACTGCTCGGTGTACAGATACCAGTAGTAAGCCTTGATGTATTCCAAGTCGGAGTGGAAGCCGTCCAGCTTGCCACCGATGCGCTTGTACTCAGCAAGGAAGGCCTCGGACCATTCGGCCATCCGCTTTGCGCCGGTGTCCATGAAGACCACATCTTCGGGTTGTTCAGACATAAAGCGGCGCTCTACGGGAGTGATGTTCATAATACGCATTCTGGAGCCTTCGGGATATGTGTCAAACAGCTCCTTCATTTTTTGGGCCATGCCGGGGATGTCGTGGGCGCCGTTAAAAGAAACGGTGACCTCGGTGCCCTCTCTGGTTGCCCAGAAGTAGGCCTTTTGCCAGATGTTAGGGTTATCCTCGGTGTAACATTCGTCCCAGTTGGACAGGTAGAAAGGCTTGGCTTCTACCTCTGCGGCCTTTGCCTCCACACCGCACATAACGATGGTGCCGAAAAGCATCACGCAGACCAAAAACAGGGAAAGTAATTTTTTCATAGCTTAGTTTTCTCCTTTTTTGTGGGCTCTTCCAATTTACACAAAATCAAAGGGGTTACATTTTGTGCGTTTTGATATGTATAAACTGTGAATAGCATACAACAAAATAGCGACGAAGTCAAGGCAAAAAGGACATAGGAAGCGCGGAATAACGGCTTTTTGATATATTTTTTGCTCTACCGTCAAGGGGAAGAAAAACACAAAAAACCCCCGACCGGGAGAGGTCGGGGGTATGGAGCTATTCTTTTTCAGAAAGAGGTTCGTCGGCGTTTGCAGGCGGTTGTGTTGCATCAGCATCGGTGGGCACTGATGTGTCGGCAAACAACTGCGCAATAATGTCCTCAATCGGCGGTTCTGCATCCTCTTTTTCGACGGGAGGCTCGCTGGGAGAAGGCTCTTTCTGTGGCAGATTCTTGACAATCAGAAGCACTACAAGTGCGCAGGCTGCAATCACGATTAAAATAATAATCACAAGCAACAAAACGGTGGAGGTGCCGTTGTCCTGCTGTTCGTCGGTGGTGTCGGTGTTGCCCTCGGTTTGCGTATTGTTGTCGTCATTCGGGGTGTTGCCGCCACCCTGGTTGGAATTGTCATTATAATCGTAGTCGCCGTTGTAGTCGTAGTCGCCGTCCTGGTTGGTGTTGTTATTATTGTTGTTGATAATGGGACGACCGGTGCCTTCGTCGGTGTCAGTGTCTTTTACTTCCGTTTCTTCCAGCGAAAGCATCACGGCACTGTTGCCCACCCTTATGATGCCGGTGTTTACGCCGTCGCAACCGGGCATCATGGTGATGGTCTCCACCACCTGCTTGCTACCGCCGGAGAAAGCAGCCACCACGTTGTAGGCCTTAGCTTCGTCGGAGGCGTTCATCCAGGACAGGCGATAGGCTGCGTCGATGTCCATCATGTCGGAGGCGTCTTCCATCTTGATGCCGGTGGCGGCATCGTACAGTTCAAAGTCGGTGGTGACACCATCGGCATAAATCTTGTAATTGTTCAAAAATACGGTGTTGCTGTCGTATTTTTCAGTGGAGAAACCAATTTTTTCAACGGGCAGTGCCAGCTTGGTCAGCGGAACGTTTTCGACCTGGCCAAGAAGCTGGCCGTCAGCATCGTAGACATAGTAATTGCCGGTAAAGGAGCGGAAATCTACGGTGCGTTTCAGCGTGTATTCCACACCTGCGGACAGAGAAACGCTGTCAAAGGTCTGGTATTTGCCAGCCTGGGAGTAGTAGAGTTTGCCCTTGTAGACCCGGAAACCGTCGTCGGTGGTCGAGCCGGAGGTGGCGGTCAGAATGTTGGCCTCCCCATCGCCTTCCGGCAGGTTGGAGAAGCGGACAGAAACCTCCCAAGCCTGCTGTTTTGCATAGTTGTCGCCGGCGGTCAGGTTTTTGGGAACGTTTACATTGTTCAGGTAGGCGTTGCCTGTGATGGCCAGCACCTTGTCGTTTGCATCACTCTGGCTTTCCTTGATGGAAGCAGATGCTCCCTCCAGCTTCAAAAGTTCCCAGGTGTGGGAATAAGTGGTGGCGGAGGTGTTAAATTCGGTGCGACTCTTGTAGGAGTCAAAGTTTTCGGAGAAGGCCGGATACTGGCTGTAACGGTCTGTGTCGCTGGTGATGACAGGCATCACATTGGCCGGGGTTTCTACCCAGTAGCCACAGGTACCTACAGCAGGAATAAAGCCGTCTTTGATGATGGTACCCTCAGGGAAGGTGATGGTCTGGCCCTGGTTGCAGAATACCACTTTGCCGCTACCGCTGGACACCAGGAATTGCTTGTTGGTAAGGCCGGAGGTGGTGTCCGGGGTGATGCGCCAGACATTCCGGCCGTTTGCGTACATACCGGAGAGAATGAAACTGTCGTTCCAGTTTACAGGCACCTCAATGGGCTTGCGGTCAGCGAAGCCAACCAGCCGATTCAGTTCGTCCATAATGGCCTGAACCACTTCCAGACGGTACTGGTACTCGGAAGCGTCGCCCACCTCGGTCTGGATGATATAGCCGCCAAATTCTGCATCCAGCAGACCTGCGTGGAAGTAACCCTCCACGTGGTAGGGTGTGCCGGAGGAGGTCATACCCTCCTTGTAGACGGTGTCACGCATCAGGGTGTAGTTGAAGTGGGTCAGGTCCACCTCGATTTCGTGGGTGTCCGTTGCCGCGTACATACTTTTGAAGGAGTTTGTCTCCCACATCAGCATATTGAAGGGATTGTTCTCGCAAATAGCATCGTGGTAGGAAACGGGCTTCTTGTAGGAAGTGGAGCTGGCAGATTCCACCACCCAAGGTGTCCAAGGCGCATAGTTGTATGCGTTGTTGGAGGAGTGGCTGCCGGCCTTGTTGGTGTTGCCGGCTAAGTACTGGTTGCGGCCGGTTTCGGGAATTTCCTTGGTCCAGCCGTAGGAATCATAGCTGCGGTAATCCCAAAGCATTGCATCGGGATAGTACTTCTGCAAGGGCTCATAGAACGCGGTTTCCAAATCCTCGCGCCACAGATTGTGCATGACCGTGTCCCAAATCAGCTTGGAGGTCTCATACTCTGCGCCGGCATAGGGGTGCAGGGAGTAAAGCTCCGTGCGGTTTTGGGCGGTGCTGGGGTAGAACTTGAAGCCACGAGATTCCAGCTGGGGACGAACTCTGGTTTTGTACTCGGGGTTATTGATGATGTCGTAGTACACATTGGTGTCGCCGGTGTTGTAGGCCTCGGAGAACAGATACCAGTTTAAGCCGTGGATGTACTCAAGGTCAGAGGCGATGCCGTCCAGCTTACCGCCGATGCGCTTGTATTCGGCCAGGAATTCATCCATCCATTGGGCGGCCTTCTTGGCGCCGTTGCTCATATAGATGTGGTCTGTGACCATCTCTGTAAGGAAGCGGCGCTCCACGGGGGTTATATTGATGACACGCATACCAGAGTTGTCGGGATACTGATCGAAGGTCTTCTTCAGGGACTTGGCGATGGCCTCGATGGTGGTGCCGCCGTAGCTGACGGTGACGTTTTCGCCGTCACGGGTGGCCCAGAAATAGGGCTTGCCCCAGATGTTGGGGAACTCATCTGAGTCCACAGAATCCCAGTTAGAATAATAAAAGGGCTTCTTTGCCACGCTGGCTGCACTGGCGGCAGGGCCGCACATCAGCGCGGTGCCCAGCAGCATCGCCGAAACCAAAATCAACGAAAAAAGCTTCTTCATAAAGACAAACACTCCTTTTGAAATGCCGGATAGTTTACATAAAACTCCGTTCTCTTTCGTGCTGTGTGCATCTAAACTATCACAAAAACCCTGTAAAGTCAAGAAAATCAAGGGGCATTGCCCCGACGGTGCAAAAGAATCCCCCGACTGTGAAGTCGGGGGAAAGGAGGAATCATTCAGCGGTTGTGTCCGTTTCGGCGGAATCATCTGCCGCATCTTCGGCAGAGGCCTGAGGGGCTGCTTTTTTCACAGAGGCCTTTTTCTTGCTTGTCAGCACCAAGGTCAAAGCGATAGCGCAACCGCAGGCGACAAACACAGTGGCGGTCAGAAGCGCCATAAACAGAACGGTGTTGTCCTCGGCTGCGTTAGAGCCGGTCAGACCGCCGTCGGTGTTGCCGTCTGTTGCGGAGTTGCCACCATTGTCAGGGCCGGTGCTGGGACCGGAAACTTCCTCAATGGTGAGGGTAACGGATTTGCCGTCGGGCTTAACGATGCCGGTGTTCACATTGTCGGAGCCGGGAGCCATCTCGATGGATTCCACGATTTCGCGTGTGCCGTCGGAGTAGGTGGCAATCACATCATAGTAAACGGTCTTGTCGGATGCATTCATCCAGGACAGACGGTAGGCGGTGTTGCCATCCCGTGCGACGGTGGGGTCTTCCACAATAATGCCGGTGTCAGCGTTGTAGATTTCAAGGTCGGTGGTGACGCCGGTGGCATACAGCTTGTAGTCATCCACATAAACGGTGCTCGTGCCGTAGTTTTCGGTGGAGATGCCGATTTTCTGAACAGGCAGTTTCAGGTTCTCGATGGCCACGTTTTCAGCCTTGGCCAGCAGGTTACCCTGTGCATCGTAGATGTAGTAGGAGCTTACCATTGCGTCGCTGTTTCTAAAGTCCAGCACGCGCTTCAGGCGATACTCGGTATCAGCCGACAGAGTGATGCCTTCAAAAGCGGTGTACTCGCCGGTTTTGCCGTAGTAAATCTTGCCGTCAAAGATGCGGAAGCCACCGTCGGTGTTCACACCGGAGCCGGAAGTGGCGTTCAGCAGCTTCAGTTCTGCTTCGCCGGTGGGCAGTTCCTTCATATTGAAGGACAACTCCCAAACCTGCTGATTTGCGTAGTTGTCGCCGGCGGTGATGTACTCGGGGACCTTTACGTTGCTCAGGAACACATTGCCCTTGATGGTGAGCTGTTTGTCCTTGCCGGTGCCGTCGGTGATGGTGGCAGAGCCGCCGTCACGGAACCAGGATTCCCAGGTGTGGGTGTCCTTCAGAATCTTGTAGTCGAAGGTAGCGCCGGTTTCGTAGCCGTCGAATACCTCGTAGTAGGCAGGATATTTTGCATAGCGGTCAGTATCGTTGGTGACGGTGGGCTTCACGTCGGCCGGGGTCTCCACCCAGTAGCCGCAGGTGCCAACGGCGGAGATGTCGCCGTCCTCGATGATATTGCCCTTGGGGAAGGTGATGGTCTGACCCTTGTTGTAGAACACGACTTCGTTGCTGTCAGCTTTCACAAGGAAGTTCTTCTTGGAAACACCGGTGTTGGTATCGGGGGTGATACGCCAAATGTTCCGGCCGTTTGCATACATACCGGAGATGACAAAGGAGTCGTTCCAGTTGACGGGCATAATGATGGGCTTGCGGTCAGCATAGCCGGCCACCTTGTTCAGCTCGCTCAGGATCTCGGACAGAACCTGGATTCTGTAATCATATTCCGCAGCGCCGCCCACTTCCGATTTGATGAAGTAACCGCCGAAGATGGGGTCAGCCAAACCGGCGTGGAGGAAGCTCTCTGTGTAGTAGGGGGTGTTGGAGGAGCCACCGGGGCCGTTT
>JAZOSY010000126.1:0-2545 GCA_045657385.1 Faecousia sp.
ACCAACAGGCACAAAGGACACGATGGCTGCGCCGGTGCCAATCATCAGGGTCATATTGAAATCCTTGCCCAAGCGGTTGGAGGCATAGACGCTATACTTACTGCTAACCGCATTATAACCGAAATACCACAAAATAACCGACGCAAGGAGCAGGATCAGCGACAGCTTTTCACTCTTGGAGAGCCTGCGTCTTTGGGTAGACACTTCCCTGCCGGTTTCCAGCACAGATTCCTGCTGTGCTTCTGCGGCCCAAGCGGTTTCTTTTACCTTTACAAGGAAAACAATCAGGGCAATCAGCATCAGCGCGGCAATAGCGCCGAAATAGCCCATATAGCTCATCATTGCATTCTTGGGCGCATCGGTGGCAAACACTTTACCCAGCACCAGCACCAAAATGCCGCCCACATAGCCCATCAGATTGATAATTGCATTTGCCTTACTGCGAAGGGGTTTGGGGGTCACATCAGGCATCAGAGCAACGGCCGGCGAACGGAAGATCGCCATTGCAATCAAAAGCAGGAACAAAATCCCCACAAACAGGGTCAGCGCCTGCGGATTGTTTTCTGTAACCTGCCAGATATATGCCTGTCGGGCCGGAACTACATAGTCCACATAGTCAGAATTGGTGACTTTTTTGCCGTTCTCATCCAGAATCGTGCTTTGGATGCTAATGAAGTCCTCGCGAGAGATCTCCTCGGAGAGGACAAAATGCTCCTCGGTGAGGGTTGCCGACTCCTTATTGGGCTTAACGATCTTCTCATTAGCCTGAGAGTCGTAAATAACGCCCAGCGCAACAGGATCGTCCACAGTAGACACCTTTTCAATGTTCTGCAGCTGCTTGAAATCCGCAAAGGAAAGCGCCATCAGCAGCACAATAGCCGCAATGGTGCCCACGCGGATAAAGGGTGTGCGTCTGCCACCCTTACCCTTGTTTCTGTCGGACAAAGTGCCAAACAGCGGCAGCAAAAACAGAGCAAGAATATTATCCAGCGCCATGATCGCGCCGGACCAAAATTGAGACATACCGAATTTGTTAGTCAGAATCAGTGGAATGATGCTATCGTAGGCCTGCCAAAAGGCAAGAATCAGGAAGAAAGCAAAACCGACCAAAATGGTACGCTTGGTGTTTAGTTTCATAAGGTGCCCTCCGATTTGAAATGGTGTTGGTATCTGCATATTAGTATACCGCATTTTCATAAAAAGTCCAGTATATTGATTTTTAATCTTGGCGCTGTTATAATTATTTCGTATTTATTCAAGAAAGAAGTGGTGTCAAATGAGACCCGGTCCCGGTCCTGGCCCCGGTGGGCCCAGACGTCCTTTTAATGACGCAAAGCCACCGCGCCCTAAGAGCCTCAAGGAGCTCCCTGCACATCTCATCTCCCAATTCAGCGGCTTTTTCCACCGATTCTTTTATATATTGAAGCTGGTGTGGAAAACCGGTCGCTGGATTCCGTTTTTGCTATTCTTCGTGGCGCTGTTTCGGGGTGTCTCCCCTGTTGTTGGCTCGCTGATCTCTCAAAACATCCTGAATAAATTGCAGGATGTGATCCGGCTTGGCGGACTGCCTGAGAGTGAGTTTATTTCCTCCGGCATTATGCAGCTGTTGATCGCGTTGTTTATCTACCGTCTGCTGATTCTGGTAATCAACAACATCAGCAGCGCTCTTAACCGGATCGCCGGCGAGAAGATCGTAAACGAAGTAAAAAGCCAAATTATGGAAAAATCCAAGGAAGTGGACCTTTCCTCTTATGACAATCCGGCCTTTTACGAAAAAATGGAGAACGCCAATCAGGAGGCAGGCCACAGGCCCTTGTCCGTACTGACGGAGACCTTCAGCATCATCAGCTATATCATCGAATTTGTCAGCTTCCTTATCATTCTGTTCTCTGCGCCTGGTTTGGCTTGGCTGACGCTGCTGGTTTTGGTGGTGTCCATCCCCTCGGCTGTCACAAACTTTATATTCCGCAGAAAGAACTTCGGCTATATGCGCTGGCGCTCCAAGGAACGCAGGCAAATGCATTATTTCTCAAACATTCTGGTGGACAAGGATCTGACGAAGGAGATCCGTCTGTTCGATCTGGCTGACACCTTTATTTCCCGTTACAAAGCCGTTTTCCAAAAGTATTTCAAGGGTCTGCGGAAGCTGATTTTCCAAGAAAATGCGTGGCATATCCTGTTTGCGGTCGCAAGCGGCGTCTGCAATCTGTTCTTCTACATCGTGATCGCAAAGCAGGTATTTACCGGTCAGATTCAAATCGGCGACTACACCCTGTATACCGGCGCTATCGCATCGATTGCCACCTGCGTCAGCAGTCTCATCAACGCATCGGGCAACATCTATCAGGGTACGCTGTTTATCGACAATCTGATCTCCTTTATGAATGAAAAGCAGCGCATCGTGCCGGTAAATCGTCCGGCAAGGCTGGTCGAACACGGGAAACTTCATACCATCGAATTTAAGAATGTGAGCTTCCGCTACCCCGGGACCAACAGAGATGTGATCAAGAATGTCAGCTTCACCATCGAGCCCGGCCAGACCCTT
>JAZOSY010000127.1:0-7731 GCA_045657385.1 Faecousia sp.
GGCGGATGGTCAGCAGAAGATCTATTACATCTGCGGCGAGAATACCGACAGACTTTCCAAAATGCCCCAGGTCAAGCTGCTGGACGAAAAGGGCTACGATGTGCTGATGCTCACCGACGAGGTGGACGAGTTTGTTGCCCAAACCATCGCCAACTACGGCGACAAGGCGCTGTGCAATGTGGTGACCGAGGACTTGGGTCTGCAGACCGAAGAGGAAAAGAAGGAGCTGGAGCAGAAGGCCGAGGCTATGAAGGGCCTGCTCACCTTCGTGCAGGAGACCTTGGGCGAGGATGTGCAGGAAGTGAAGCTGTCCGGCGCCTTGGGCGATGCCCCTGTGGCGGTCACCCCCGGAATGGGTATGAGCTTCGAAATGGAGAAGTATATGCGCCGGGCCAACCCCAATGTGCCCTTCCCCAGCCACAGAATTCTGGAGCTGAATCCGGAGCATCCTGCGGTGCAGGCTATGGAAAAGGCTATGGTGGGCGACACCCAGAAGGCCAAGGACTACGCAAAGCTCCTCCACGGGCAGGCGCTTCTGCTGGCAGATCTGCCCCTGCCCGACCCTATGGGCTATGCGGCGCTGGTGTGCAAACTGATGAAATAATAAAAAACAGCGTATCGGCTTCGATACGCTGTTTTTTGTAGAAATTCCTTGATTTGCATCTTGCTATTTGACCGAATTTCTTATACAATAGTACTATTATGTTTCTATGTAAAATTCGTAGAAGAGAGGCGTAAAAAGATGAAACGGGGCTTTGATCACGACAAGTACATAAGCACGCAATCTGCCCATATTCGGGAGCGAATTGCCCAGTTTGGCGGCAAGCTCTATCTGGAATTTGGCGGCAAGCTGTATGACGATAACCACGCCGCCCGGGTTCTGCCCGGATTCCAGCCGGACAGCAAGCTGCGTATGCTGCTGCAGCTGAAGGATCAGGTGGAGATGGTGATCGCCATCAATGCAGACGATATCGAGAAGAACAAGATCCGCGGCGACCTGGGCATCACCTATGATCGTGATGTGATCCGCCTGATCGACATCTTCCGTGGCTTCGGTCTGTATGTTTCCAGCGTGGTGCTGACCCGGTTCTCCGGCCAGAGTATGGCAAAGGCCTTCTCCGACCGTCTGGAGGCTATGGATATCAAGGTTTATCATCACTATGATATCCCCGGCTATCCCTCCAACATTGCTCACATTGTCAGCGACGAGGGCTATGGTAAAAACGAATTTATCGAAACCACTCGTTCTCTGGTGGTTGTAACAGCGCCCGGCCCCGGCAGCGGAAAACTGGCCACCTGTATGAGCCAGCTTTACCACGAGCATAAGCGTGGCGTAAAGGCCGGCTATGCCAAGTTTGAGACTTTCCCCGTTTGGAATCTGCCCCTCAATCACCCGGTAAATTTGGCATACGAGGCGGCAACTGCCGACCTTAGCGATGTAAATATGATCGATCCCTTCCATTTGGAGGCCTACGGCGAGACCACCGTCAACTACAACCGCGACGTGGAAGCCTTCTCCGTGCTGGTTGCTATGTTTGAACGGATCTTGGGCACCTGCCCCTACAAATCCCCCACGGATATGGGCGTGAATATGGTTGGCAATTGCATCGTGGATGATGAAGCCTGCCGCGAAGCCTCCCGTCAGGAGATCGTCCGCCGGTATTACGCGGCGCTGTGTGAGGAAAAGCAGGGCAAGGCAGACCACAGCCAGATTCTGAAACTGGAACTGCTGATGAAGAAAGCCAATGTGACTGAGGACGCAAGAAAAGTGGTAGCGCCGGCTCTTTTGAAGGCCGAGCAGACCGGTAAGCCTGCGGCGGCAATGGAGCTGCCCGATGGCACCATCGTCACCGGCAAGACCTCCAGCTTGCTGGGCGCATCCGCTGCGCTGCTGCTGAACGCACTGAAGACCTTGGCAGGCATCGACGATGCCCACCACCTGATCGCTCCTGAGGTCATTGACCCCATCCAGAACCTGAAGGTAAACCACTTGGGCAACCGCAATCCCAGATTGCATACCGACGAGGTGCTGATCGCCCTGTCCATCTGCGCAGCCACCGACCCCACGGCGGAGCTGGCTATGAAGCAGCTGACCAAGCTGCGTGGTTGCGAGGTTCACTCCTCTGTGATTCTGTCCCCGGTAGACGAAAAGGTATTCAAGCGGTTGGGTGTAAATCTCACCTGCCAGCCCAGATATAAAGGATAAAACAAAAGGTCGACTCTTTTGAGTCGACCTTTTTATCTTAATAAACCCAGTAAATGCACGTCCGTGAGAGCCGGGGCGGTGTACGCGCCGTCGAAAATGGCCTCTAAATTGTCCGGGTCGTTTTCGATCTCTTTGGAGAACAGTTGGGAGGTTTGCGTCAGGTCTTCGCCCAAAAATCCAATCAGCAAACAGGCGGCTATGGCAAATTTTGCCCGGCATAGAATATCGTAATCACTCACTGCCTGCAGCCAGTACCGATTCACAAAATACCGCAATAATGCCCGGTGTGCTGTCACCCAATTTGGTTGCACCAAAGGCGCGGACAGCCGTTCTTTCCACTGGGCGGTAAGAATTTCTAAACCCAGGAAAAATTCTGCCAGCGCCTGCGGATTGGCATCTTTTGCAAATTGCGCGGCATCGGCAAGACAATCTTCCGGGGATAAAGCGGCGGGCGCGCCACCGTCTAACTCCTCCTGCACCTCATGGGCATACAAAAGCAAAACCGCCAGTATTTGGGGAAAGGTCAGCGCTGTATATTTCAAAAAGTCCAGGAATTCAGCGCGCGTCCGCTTGAGAATGTCCATAATTTCCGTGTCATATTCCGGCGCTTCACCGCCGGAAACGGTGGTGCAAACTGTATTCCAATGGGTGTCGGAAAGAATCAGCCGCGCCGCCTCGGGGCAGGACAATTCCAAATCCCATTCCTGGAATGCGCCGTAATCGTGGCGCAGCCGGGGGAATTCTCGGCAGACTTTACACAGCGCGTCGTGCCCCAGTTCCGCCTGAATGCGGCACAGGCCGTCCTCGCGCCACATAGGGCAGCGGCCGTTTTTGATTTCCATGATCGTGCCGTCCTCTGTGTCCGCAAGCACTTGCCGCAGGCGGTCACCCAAAGGGCCGGGAAGGGCGCGGTAAAATGACGCAGCATCCTCGTCTACATCCACGCACCACTGGGCGCAGCAACTGTCGGGACAGGCCGCAGCGATGCAGGAAAACTGCCCATAATAGGCAGGATACGTTACTTCCATAGAACTCCTTAAAAAAGGGGAAGCATACGGCTTCCCCTTTGATGTTAAACTTCAGAATCAGGCTTGATGGCGTACAGTGCAGAAATGGCGTTTTTGAACAGTTCCTGGGTGCCGTTGATGGCCTCCTGATAGGCCTGCAGACGGGCGTTGGCCTGTCCTGCCAGCTCGGCGACCTCGGCTACAGCGGCCTCAGCCTTTGCAGCGGTGTCTGCCAAAATAGCATTGGCCTGGGTGTAGATCTGCTGAGCACGCTCCTGAGCCAGCCGTTCGGCCCGCTCAGCCCGGCGGTAGAATTCCAGCTCCTCCTGAGAGGGAACAGCCTCTACCTTTTCGGGAGTGGCAGCCAGCTGTGCCTCCAGCTGCGCGCACTTTTCCAAAGCCGCATTCAGCTCAGCCTGCAGGTCGGCATCCTTGACGGAAGCCTTCTGGTTGGCGATGGCCAGCTGGTTGTTCAGCTGTTCGATCTGGGCCTTGTGCTGGTTGTTCAAAAGCTCAATATAATGTACCACGTCCTGCCGGTTAAAACCATTAAAAGCAGAACGGAAATTCTTTGCAGCCATAAAAATACCTCCTCGGAGACGTGCTTTAATGGGAGTATAGCACATTTATGCCGAAAAAACAACTATTTTCCCAAAGAAAAGGGGAAAAGGCCCTTTGGAATTTTGAAAACCCCTCTTTACAAACAAGGAAAATCTTGCTATAATAAGCGAACTTTGAAGATGCACCGGTGGCTCAATGGATAGAGCATCGGATTCCGGTTCCGAGGGTTGGGGGTTCGAGTCCCTTCCGGTGTACCAAATAAAAAAGAGGGATACCCCTTTTGGGTATCCCTCTTTTTTATTTCGCGCTCCGCGCCGGAATGGGGCTCGAATAATTTAAATCGCAATATGCCGGTGGCATATTGCTGCAACCAGTTCAAAAACTGGTTGCTACCTTAATTTTTGCCCGTCTCACGCAAGGGCAAAAATGCAAACGAGTCCTGTTGCGGTGCCCGATAAAATCTTCGGGCTTACGCTTTTCCTCGATTTTATCGACCGCTGCCACTCGCTCAGCTCGCTTCATCCGCCACCGGCGGCGCTCGCATCGCTCCCCCTTCCGGTGTACCGCCGCCCGATGGGCGGCAATTTTTTGTTGACTATCATATGAAAATGTGCTAAATTGATTATGCCAAACCAATTTGATATATGATAGGGGGCATTTTTTGCTTTCTATGGGGTTAGTGTACCCTTTTTATGCCAATACTGTGAATTTGATAAAAATGCAAATTTCGTCAGTATTGGTGTGCAGTAATGCCCCTATATTGAATTGGTTTGGCGACTATCGGAGTTTGCGTTTTTTGTGCGGTTACTTCGGTAGCCGCACTTTTTATTTACGGGGATAAAAACAATCGTAGGTGTGTAGTAATTGTATCACCTACGTATGAACCATATTTGGTTCATACATGTATGCTATTATGCATTTAGCCGAACCTTCGGCAAAAAAACTAAAGAGGAGATATTCTTATGGCTATGACAACACACTACACTATCTGGTACAATGGTGGTACGCATCACATTCTGGCATACAGTGAACTGGATGCCATTGAGCGATTTAAGAAGCTTTTCGGGAATAAGTACCAGATCAAAAAAGTCGAGAAAGGCTTGCATTAACTGCCCAAAGGAGAACGGAATATGGCAAAAAAAGAACCGATCCGAAATTGGCAAGGCAAGATCTTAGGTTGGGTGGAGACCGACAGTAGAGGCAATAAGCTTTTGCGGGATTTCTACGGTAACATTCTTGGAAAATACGATAAAAGCTGCAATGTGACCCGGGATTTTTATGGAAACAAAGTTGGACAAGGAGATATCCTTCTAACATTATTACGATAAAGGAGATAAACTATGGGGTTATTTGATAAGGCTAAAAAACTTGTGGAAAAGGCAGCGCAGATGCTGGAGAATTTGCCAGCAACCACACCGGAAAAACAGCAGGAGCTTACCAAGCAGGAAAAAGAGCGGCTGGAAGAACTTATGTGGGAGGAAGAGGAACGCCTGGAGCAAGAAGAGCGGGAAGCAGAGGAAGCGGAGAAGAATGCACGCGTCAGCAAACGCAAAGCAGAGATTCTGGAAAAGGTCCTGACGCCATCCTGCGAAAAAGGCGATTGCACTTGGTATAAAGGAGAGTTTTTCTTTACTTGCCCGGCAGATTGCGAATGCCACCGGAAACAAAACACCAAAAGCAAGTGGGGCAAAAGTAAATTTGATCCTAAGTACTGGCCGTATATGAAACGCTGGGATCTTACATATGCGGATTCCTATGAAATGCAGGATGATCTCTGTGAGGACTTTGTTAGGGAGTTTATGCCCAATTACTGGGTCTACCCGGTTGAACGGATCATTAGCTACGGCTTGTGTGAGAATAACGGCCTTTTAAAGCTGATCCCGGTACTCAATAGCCTGCCCAAAACAAAGGGTATGTACTCAATGAACGAAAAACTGGATTTTCTGCTTAGCAAGTACCTTTGGTCAGAGCCGATGATGTACACATGGAACAATGAACTGGAGAAGCATCCGTTTTTGCTGAATCCTTCTTTGTATACCAGAAACCAGGCCGACTTTGAATTTGCAGTGAAACTGTACGATGCTATTGCCGGCGGATCTGTCCCTTATGCATATTTTCCTCAGGGAACGGAAGAGGATAAGGACAATCTGTATGCGGCGCTGTTTGATGCCAATGGCAACTTGAAACCTTCCGGCACCGGAGATACCGATGAGGACCGCTATGGTGACACCTTGGTCAATGCTGTAGAAAACTGGGAAGCAGAAATGCGGGAAAAGTACAAGAATTGACTATTGAAAGGCACTGCGGTCAAAGCATATTTCGTCTTATTTGTAGATTTTCAAAGTATGGTGTATAATTAAAATACCGGAGCCCACCTGACCGGCAAACAATTTTGTTTTCTGCACGGAGGATATTTATGGTCAAGTATTCGGCTGATGTTATTGTGGATGACGAGGAGAACGGCTTTTGTGAAGATGATCTGTATCGTATCAAGAAGGCAAACAGCCGCAAGAGCTTAGCGCCACTGTTTGTCTATCTGATACTGAAAGATCGGAGCAGTCCAGACAAGCCTCTGCGCCAACAGGACATCCTGGATATCCTCCGAGAGAAACGGGATTATGAGATCTTCTTGGAACGTAAAGCACTGAGTCGTATTATTCATAATCTGGAAGAGTCCCAATTAGGGATTTATAGTCACCCGCGAAAGGGCGTTTGGTATGATGAATACTGATAAGAACGATTGGTTTGACCCGGCGTTTATGCCGTCCATACCGGAACAGATGTTTTCTCTTCCAAAACCGGAAGCAGAACGATACATTTGTCGCGCGCCGATTGCCCTAAATGTAAAGGCACAATTGCTGCGCAGACTGGGTTCTGCGGAACTGGCAGAACAGGCGCAGGCTGCCTTTGATGCCTTAACGAAGGATATGGAGGGTTTTCTGTGTGTGATTGCTGAAATCCGACAGGAAAACCTGCCTCCTAACAGTTTGTTTTTGGGGGTTTTTAAGAATTATGAGGATTTTTGTAGTGTTCCGGTGAAGGACGATGATTCCCAGTGGTTCACCCTACACCATTACATATTCCGCGACGAAGCGTATCAATGTCAAGAAATCTATGACTACTATAGAGGTAAGCTGTGTTGGTTCGTGGGCAATTATCCCCACGCTTTTGCCCCGATTCCAGCAAAAAGATCAATATAGAAATAAAAAGGAGCAAAGATTATGTGGACAGCAACCAATGGAACAAAGTGCTGTGCAACCTGTGCAAATTGGGGAGGAGAGAGGAAAGCAACCTATGCACACAGTGCACAGACTACCAGTCCTTCCACGAGAGGAAAATGCTATGAAGGAGTATTTACTTCAGTAACGCAGGGACAATGTGCTTGTGAGGGGAGATCTTGCTTAAAATATCGTCTCTGGGGTGCAATCAAGTAGTGCCAAAGGCAAGGAACGATTTTTTCTTGAAACAAAATGCATACTTTTCATCCTTGCGTTAACAAGGATTTCTTTATACGCATAGGAATGTACTGTTTATCAACTGCTAAAACCGTTGAAAATAAAGAACTTTTACTTGAATCCTATAAGAACAATCGTACCAAATAAACAAGAGGGATACCCATCCGGGTATCCCTCTTGTTTATTCCGTGCTCCGCACGGGAGGGACTCGAAAGGGCGGCAAAAGACAGATTGCCGCGTCGCCATACGCCTGACAATGGCATGACATTTTTCTTCCCTTTTTCCTGTTCTTATGCTAAAATAAAAGAAAGCTTCTGAAGGAGAAAAACGCTATGGCAATTGAAACCGATGATTTGAAATTCAACTTTGGCTGCGCATCCTGCGGCTATAAGAACAAACCGGCCGACGCCCCCTTGGGCGCGATCGATGTGTGCCGGGTGGTCAGCAAGCTGGACGAGCTGTTTTCCGGCAACGATATGGCCGGCGCAGGCCGCCTGCTGGA
>JAZOSY010000128.1:0-4247 GCA_045657385.1 Faecousia sp.
TTGCGAATCAGAAGCTGCGCTTCTTCTGCATAGCCAGCAGGCCAACAAAGGCAGCTGCGCTGACGGCCATCAGAGTCACCCACAGCGCGGCGCTGAAGTTGTCACCGGTAGCAGGAGAGGTCACGATGTCACTGTAAGCGATCGCATAGTCGGAGAAACGGTCAGTTTCAAAGGTGATGGTGCCGGCCTTTGCGTCGAAGGTGGTGTCCAGCAGGTCGACAGCGCCGTTGTGTGTACGGACAATGTAGTAAACTCTGCCCTGCGCTTCACTTTCGGGGAGCAGCTCGGTGGGCACCTTCATGGTGATGGTAATTTTCTTGTTCAGTTGGGTCAGAGCCTGTGCTTCGGCATCGCCGACCTTCTTAAACATAGACACATCCAGATACATACCCAGCTTCTTGTCGCCCAGAGCCTTTGCAATGGCATCCTTAGACGCTGCGCTCACGGTGTTCGTAGCATCCTTTGTTTCCAGCCAGATCAGCACATCTTCGCCCCGGTCATTCGCTTGCTTTTCACTGTCGGTCAGAGGGACGGCCTCTTCCAGTTCAGCCGGTGTTGCGGTAGGCTTGGCAGAACCCACATTGGTGGAGGGGGTAGCGTCCTGGAACTTGCCGGCCACCGGTGCGGTCACAGTCACGGTCTTGGTGACAGCTGTTGTCATGGAGCCTTCTTCGTTTACGAACCAGAAGGAAACCTGATGCTCGCCGGGTGCGTAATCGGACAGATCCAGCACTGCGGTAGCGGAGGTCTCGCCGTCAACGGCGGTCACGGTGGTCAGCTGCATTTCTGCGCCGTTGTCCACAGATGCGAAGAGGGTGTCCTTCATACCGGCCACATCCTTGACCTTGGCGGTCACATTCACACGACCTGCGTCGTCAGTGGTGGTGGAGGACAAAGTCACATCGGGGTTGCCCCAGACGATGGGATCAACTGCTTCACCAACACCCAGAGTGAGGGAGTAGGACTTGCTTTCGCCGGGGTTCAGGGCGATGTTCTGCCAGGAGATAGCAAAGCCGCTGTCCGCGTCATACAGAGCGCTGTAGTCGTCCTCGTAGTCGCTGTCGGAGGCATTCTCGCTGTTCAGGGTCTCGAAAGCGTGTACGTCGCGGTCGCCGTAATAGCCAAACCAGTAGGTGTCTGCGTTGGTAACGCCGGCAGAGTCAGCAAAATACAGGGAGAACTGGGCACCGAAGGTGTCGTTGTATTCATTTTCATCCAGCAAGGAGATGCCGATGACCTTGTCACCACTCTTGATGACACGAACGGTAGCAGAGTCGTTGTGGCCCACCATAACGTCTGCGTGAACAGCCAGCTTACCGGCAGTCACGGCCGTATCGCCGGCGGTGACGGTGTAAGTCAGCTTGGCGTAGCGGCCACCGCCGAGGGAAGAACCGCTGATAGAAACAGTAGCACCGTCCATATCTTTGGCCATGTACTCATAGCCATGATTGGCGTAGGTGGTGGGAATCAGCTGGCCATTGTAGCTACCGACAACATCGAATGTATCATAGAGGGTCGGGCCGTAAGCCATATAGCCACCGGGGGTGGCGGTGTAGTTCTTGGGAGGCAGGATGACCACACCGGAGGTGTCCACATTGTTAAAGCTGGTCGAACTGTAACACTCGCCGTAAACGCCGGTGTTGCCTATAGCGCCGCAAACAGTACCCAGCAGGGTGCAGTTGGAAAGGGTGAGGTTATCATTAGCGCAAACGAACAGTACGTAGGCAGAATAATCACTGATGAAATCGCCGCTGACGGTCAGGTCCTTGATGGTCACATCAGCGCCGAGTTCGTAGAACAGAGCGGCCTCGTCGGTCTGCGCCACATAGAGGTTGGAAATGGTCTTTCCGTTGCCGTCGAAGTTTGCGTTGAAGTAGCACGTCCAATTACCGATGGGCATAAACGAGCCAATATTCTCACCGCAGACCTGAGACATATCGATGTCATTCATCAGACGGTAGGTCACGGAATTATCATTGTATTCATTGTATTTATAGCCGCTGTTGATAATGGCAGACAGCGCCATCAGGTCCTCGGCAGTGCGGATGGGGATGTAGGTGCCGGTATCATCGGTCACGGGGGTCAGCTCGTAGAGATAAACAGCCTTTGCTTCTATAGGAGTGGCGACTGTAAGGTAATCGCTCATATATCGACCGAACCAGTAATCGCTGTCGGCACTGCGGTAGGCCCAGCCCACAAATTCCTTACCCTCCTTGGTGGGGGTGGGAAGTGTTTCGATGACGCTGGAGAAAGGAACGCTGGTGGGATAGTCGTTTCCGGTGAGGACAGTGCCGTCCTCGTCATACCAGGTGACGGACGCAGGCTTGCCTTCCATAGTCAGGCAGCTGTTGGCTTCGTCGTACCGGGTCTGGAAATATTCGGCATCGCCATCACTCAAGATGAACTTATCCTTATTTGTGTCGTTCAGGCCGGAAATCAAAACCTCTCCGTGCCAGATGTTGAACTCTGCGGGCCAATCGTATTCAGGCATTGCAGGTATGACGGACGCAACAGTCAGGGCGCTGCCGTTGTAGTAAGTGGGAGTTGCAGCGCCGTCATTGGCAAACAAAGAATCACTGCAGGCGATGAAAATGTCGGCATCGGTGCCTTCAATCTTGGTAACGTCGCCCAGATAAAACTCGCCGTTAATGTGGTAAACGCCGAAGCCTGCGTAGTAGGGATAGGTGCCCCTTGTGCGTGTTGCGGTGAATGTGCCGCTTTCCAGAATCGTGTTGCCGCGGGAATAGATGGCATATGCATTAGAACCGGAGGCGGAAACGGTGCCGTTACGCACCAGCAGCGTGCCGTAGTTTGCAACAGTACTGACATCGTTGTTGCTCACAGCCGACAGGGTGTAGCCACCCAGGTCCAGAACAGCGCGCTGATAGCTATCCAAACAAAACAGATAAGAAACGTCGGAAGCAGTTACATCGCGGCAAAGCTGGATGTAGGTGTACATATTAGAGTCAGCGTTGTTTGCGGCCTCCATAGCCTCGTCCAGTGTACCGCTGTCTGTAAAGGTGTCAGGTGTGTCCGTGCCGGACTGCACCACCCATCTTGCTTCGTCCGTCTCCTCAGCGAGGGTGGAGACCGGCAGCAAGGACAGGATCAAAACAAGCACCAGCAGCAGAGCCAAAGCGGCTTTGCCCAGGCTGACAGAGCGGATGCGGTTAAAGATTGTACGCATAAAAATCATCCTTTCACGGTGGTTTGCCAAATCGGTTTTGTATGGATATTTATATTTTATCACGAGGCTATGTCGGTTGCAAGAGGAAAACATCTGTTCGTGGAGGAAAAACAGTAAAATTTTACGGGCAGCCCCGACAGTATGCCGAAAATGACAGCAAGGGGGATTTACTTCTGAAAAGGGCTGTGCTATAATGGCCAAAAAGGCGGTGATTTTCTATGAAAAATTACGATATTGCGGTCTGTGGCGGCGGTTTTGCCGGTGTTTCGGCGGCGTTGGCGGCAGCCCGGGAGGGCAAAAAGGTCGTCCTTTTCGAAAAAGAATATATGCTGGGCGGCTTAGGCACGGCCGGCCTGATCACCATTTATTTGCCCCTGTGCGACGGCTGCGGCCATCAGGTAAGCTTTGGCATTGCCGAAGAGCTGCTGCGACTGTCTGTGAGCCTGGATAATCCCCCTCCTGCTGTGCTCAGTTGGAGGGACAGGAATACCGCAGCCCGGTACCAGTGTGATTTTAATCCCCAGGCCTTTGCACTCCTGGCGGAAACCCTTCTTTTGGAAGCAGGTGTCACCGTTCTCTACGGCATCCAGGTATGCGATTGTGTCGTATCAGAGGGTACGATCCAGGCACTGATCTGTGAGAGCATCAGCGGTCGAACCGCCATCCGGGCCGGGAGTTTTGTGGATGCCAGCGGCGATGCCGAGCTTTTGGCCATGGCCGGCGTTCCCACCGTTACCGGCGGCAACTATGATTCTTACTTTGCCCACGGCATCACGCTGGAAAGCCTGCAGAGAGCCATCGACGAGGGGAATATCGGCAGACGCGGAGCCGGCGGATTTGCCGGCGGCGGTGCAGGTCTTTACGGCGACAACCACCCCGAGGGCATGCCCCTGTG
The DNA here is from genome assembly GCA_045657385.1 of Faecousia sp. Classification (GTDB taxonomy): domain Bacteria; phylum Bacillota; class Clostridia; order Oscillospirales; family Oscillospiraceae; genus Faecousia. The sequence goes on from JAZOSY010000128.1 coordinate 4,083, forward strand.
GGACGGTACCGACGGCGATGATGTATCCAGATATTTCATTAAGAATCAGTGCCGGCTCTTCAACCGTATCAAAGATCAGGATCGCATGACCCGCGACATCACCTGCCTGCCCATCATGCCCCAGTTCCGCACCACCCGCCGCATTGACGGAAATTATACCCTCAC
>JAZOSY010000129.1:0-4025 GCA_045657385.1 Faecousia sp.
GGTCTTTGGCGGTCAGCACCTGGTCTTCCAGTTCCTTCAGTTCGGGAGTGATGTAGCGCTCATTGTTGGCAAGGGTCTGCTTGCGGATGTAATGGGCAGGTACCTGGTCCACGAAAGACTTGGAAACCTCAATGTAGTAACCGAATACCCGGTTGTAGCTGACACGCAGGGTGCGTATGCCGGTTTTCTCCCGTTCGGTGGCTTCAATGGAGGCCATAATACCGGCGCCGCCGTCCATAATGTCCTGCAGACGGTCGACTTCCTCGTTGGCGCCCTTGCGGATGATGCCGCCCTCACGGACGGTCAGCGGAGGCTTGTCCGTAATGGTGTTTTCAATCAGGTCAGCGCACTCGACCATAGGATCGATGGCCTGCGCCAAGCGCTGCAGCAGGGGAGACTTTACATTTGCCAGCTGCTGCTTCACCTCCGGCAAAGCCCGCAGGCCGCCGGCAAGACCCAGCAGATCCCGGCAGTTTACCGTGCCGGTGACAATACGGGTCATCACCCGCTCCAAATCGGTCACATATTTCAGCGCCTCGTCCAGCTCACCGCGGAAAACGGTGTCGTTCACCAGTTCTTCCACAGCCGACTGGCGGAGAATAATTTCACTAATATCCAGCAGAGGCTTTTCCAGCCAGCTGCGGATAAGCCGACCGCCCATAGGGGTGCGTGTCTTGTCCAGCACCCACAAAAGGGTACCCTTCTTGTCCTTTAAGCGGAGAGTTTCCTCCAACTCTAAGTTCCGACGGGCATCCAAATCCAGCTCCATAAAGCGGCCGGTGGTGTAGTATTGCAGGTCGATGATGTGAGACAGATTGTTCTTTTGCAGAGCAATCAGGTGGCGCAGAAGGCTTCCGGCGGCCATAATGCCCTCAGGAAGATTCTCAAGACCCAATTCTGCAAGGGACTTGCCAAAATGCGCTTCCAAAACGCTGGCAGCCTCATCTGGGCGGAACTGTTCTTCCACACCTTCGGTCAGGCAGCAGTGCAGACGGTAGCGCAGTGCCTCGTTCAGCACATCTGTGCAGGCAGCAGAGCCGAACCGAAACACCTCTGCCGGGTAAAAACGACCCAATTCCGAAGCAGCGGCAGGCCCGTCAGCGCACACCGTCACATAAAATGCGCCGGTGGAAACATCGCAGAAGGCAAGACCCAGCTTGCTTTCCTGACCGTACATACAGCAGATGTAGTTGTTGCGGCTTTCCTCCAGCATACAGCTTTCTGTCACCGTGCCGGGGGTGATGACCCGGGTGATGTCACGCTGGACGATGCCCTTAGCCTGCGAGGGGTCCTCCATCTGCTCGCAAATGGCAACCTTGTAGCCCTTTTGCACCAAACGGGCAACATAAGAATCCACGCTGTGGTACGGCACACCGCACATAGGGGTCTGCTCCTCCTCGGGCTTACCTCTGTCCCGGGTGGTCAGCGTTAAGTCCAGCTCCTTTGCGGCAAGGCGTGCGTCGTCGTCAAACATCTCATAGAAGTCGCCAAGACGGAAAAACAGAACACAGTCCTGATTGCGCTCTTTGATTTCAAAATATTGCCGCCGCATGGGGGTCATTTCTTTCGGCTTTGTTGCCATAGCTTTCAGTCCTTTTTATAAGAGTGTTCCGGTCAAACTCCAGGTGGTAGCGCCGGTGATGGTAATATCCGCAAAGGTGCCGATGAGGGACTTGTCCCCGGAAAGACGAACCAGCCGTCCGCCCTCGGTTCTTGCGGTTAAAAATTCGTTGTCAGTGCCGTCAATCAAGCACCGCAGAGTCTTGCCGATATAGGCCTTGTGCAGCTCCTCGGAAATGGAGTTCTGCACGGCGCAGAGCCGGTCAAATCGGCGATTCTTTTCTTCTTTTGGGGTGGGATCTTCCATAGACGCGGCCGGTGTGCCGGGTCTGGGAGAGAAGATGAAGGTAAACAAAGAATCATAGCGCACATTCTCAATAAGAGAAATGGTCTCCTCAAATTCCTCTGCCGTCTCACCGGGGAAACCCACAATCACATCGGAGGTGAGCACCAACTCCGGCATAACTGCCTTGGCATAAGTTACGGCCTCCAAATACTTTTCCCGATCGTAGTGGCGGTTCATAGCCTTTAAGACACGGGAAGAGCCGGATTGGAAGGGAAGATGTAGCTGTTTGGCGATCTTGGGATAGCGGGCCATTGTGTCAAAAAGCTTTTGTGACGCATCTCTGGGATGGCTGGTCATAAACCGAATGAGAAAATCGCCGGGAATTTCGGCAATTTTCGCCAGCAGGTCTGCAAAATCCACACCCTCGTCCAAATCCTTGCCGTAAGAGTTTACGTTCTGACCAAGCAAAGTGATGTCCTTAATGCCGCTTTCCACAAGGCTTTTGCATTCGGCCAAAATGTCTTCCCACCGTCTGCTCCGTTCCCGTCCGCGGACATAAGGCACGATGCAGTAGGTGCAGAAATTGTTGCAGCCATACATAATAGACACCCAGGCCTTGAGCTTGCTGTCCCGGCTTTGAGGCAGGCCTTCCACGATGGAACCGGCTTCGTCTTCCGTGAAGAAAGTGCGCTTGCCGGTGAACAGAACCCGACTTAAGATCTCCGGGAACTGCCACAGGTGATGGGTGGAGAAAACGCCATCTACATGGGGGTAACTGTTCTTAATGCGTGTAACCACTTTTTCCTGTCCTGCCATGCAGCCGCACAGAAAGATCTTCTGACCGCTGTGGCGGCGTTTTGTGTGAGTCAGCGCGCCCAAATTGCCGAACACACGCTGCTCCGCGTGTTCCCGAATGGCGCAGGTGTTCATAACCACCACATCGGCGCCTTCGGCGGTGTCTGTGATGGCGTAACCGCTTTCAATCAGCAGGCCGCGAATCCGTTCGGAATCGGCCTCGTTTTGCTGACAGCCGTATGTTTCAACATAGGCGCAGGGGGTAGTGCCCCGGCTGTGCCAATAAGATTTTATTTTATCGCAGAAAGCCAGCTGATTATCCAGTTGCTCTTTCGTGATTACAGTGGTTTTTGCCATCTTAAAACGGCTCCTTCTTTTGCTCATAATAATTCATCTTATAATAACATTTTTTTGCCTTTATTGCAAGGGGGAACCACCAGATTTTACGGGAATGTAAACAATTTTGAAACAAACTTGCAATTGTTCATTTGCCGTGGTAAACTAAGTGCAAATCCGCCCAGCGATGGGAGAAAGAGGAAACAGTATGAATTGCAAATTCTGCTTAGCAGAAATGGACGAAAACGAAAAAAACTGTCCTTTTTGCGGCAAGTCCCAGGAGGAAATTCAGGAGCAGGAAATCACAGAAGAGGTAACGGAAACCCCTGAAGAAGTGGTCGCTGAAACCGAATCTGCCGAAGAGAATGTGACCGAATCTGCTCAAGAAGAAACGAATACCGAACCTGCGGAAGAAAAGCAAAAAACCAAACTCTGGCAACTGATTTTGGCCGTAGCAGGCAGTATGGCGCTGCTGGCAGTGCTGGTGCTTGCTGTGCTTTATGGCTTGGGGAAAATAGGTAATCCCAATAATGGCTCTCAAACGGTAGGAACCGATGATGCTAACAATAGCTCTCAAACGGCAGGAAACAATGCTACCAATAACGGCTCTCAAACGGCAGGCAAAAAACACGAAGGCAAAGCTTCCTATACGGCAACTACCGAAGCGGTAGAAGAGCAGAAGGATGTTGTTGTTGCTACTATGGGTGATTATATTCTGACCAATAGCGAACTGCAGATTTACTATTGGCTGACCGTAGAGCAATACAGTTATTACCTGAGCATGATGGGCTTTGATTCCACAAAAGCCTTTGACCAGCAGATTTACGATACACAGACGGGAAAGACTTTCCAACAGCTGTTTTTGGAGATTGCGGTGGAGGAATGGTATAAATACACTGCACTGGCAGCTGAGTCCAAGCAGAATAACTTCCAGCTGTCCGAAGATCAGCAGGAATATCTGGATACCTTGAAAGAACAAATGCAAGAGATTGCGATAGAAGAAGGCCACGCAAATGTAGATGAATTCTTCAAGGAAGCCGGCTTCAAG
>JAZOSY010000130.1:0-5607 GCA_045657385.1 Faecousia sp.
AAGAAGAGCCGCAGAGAACATCTTGCATCTCTGGAGAACGAAACACGCACAATGATCTTCTACGAAGCACCCCACAAGCTGGTGAACACCCTTGAGGATATGGCCGCCACCTTTGGCGCGGAGCGTCCCATCAGCCTGTGCCGTGAGTTGACAAAACTCCACGAGGAGGTCATTCGCACCACATTGGGCGGTGCGATCGAGCTGTACACCGCGCAGCCGCCTAAAGGTGAATTTGTGTTGGTTCTAGCCGGTGCTGAGCCTGCTGCGAAGGAAGTTCCCACCGCTTTGGATGCCGCCGCCCGAGTGGCCCAGCTGATGGAAGAGGGTTTGAGCCGCAAGGACGCGGTCAAGCAGACCGCGCAAGAGCTGCAGCTGCCGAAAAATGTGGTTTACGACGCTGCATTGGAAATCTGAAAAATATCCCTCCTGAGAGCCGCATAGGCTGATTCGGGAGGGATTTTTTATGGTTATGAGTTGGATCTGGACGATCGTCCTTGCGGTTTCCTTGGTTTCTGCCGCCGCATTGGGGAATATGTCCGCCTTATCGGCCGGGGTCTTACAGGGCGCACAATCAGGCATCACGCTGGCGCTGGCTATGGGTGGGGCGATTCTTCTTTGGACGGGGGTTGGCAACCTGATGAACAAAGTGGGTATTACGGGAATGCTGTCCAAATTGTTTCGGCCTCTTTTGGGCCGTATCTTCCCTTCTTTACGGTCTGATCCGGCCTTGGAGAACCTTTTATGTTCCAACGTGTGCGCCAACCTGTTGGGATTGGGAAACGCCGCCACGCCCATGGGCATTCAGGCTGCAAAGCGGCTGGCACAGGGCAAAAACGGCGTGGCCGGCGATGAGTTGTGCAGGCTTGTGGTACTGAATACCGCATCCATTCAACTGATCCCCACCAATGTTGCAGCGGTGCGGTCAGGCCTTGGCTGCAGCGCCCCCTTCGACATTCTTCCGGCGGTATGGGTCACAAGCTTATGCTCCGCCGGACTGGGTATTGCGGCCGCGTGGCTATTGGGGAGGCTGTGGAAAAAATGACCGACTACATCGTCCCTTCTATATTGCTGATCGTTTCCTTGGTTGCGCTGCGCAAGCACGAAAACAGCTATGACCTGCTGCTTTCCGGGGCGGCCGAGGGGTTGAAGCTGCTGATCACCCTTGTTCCCACGCTGGTATTGCTTTTGACCGCGGTGACGATGCTGCGAATCTCCGGCGCGATGGAACTGATCAGCGGCTTTCTCTCCCCTGTTTTTCGGTTCGTGGGGATACCTCCGGAAACGGCGCTGCTGGTACTGGTGCGCCCCATCAGCGGAAGCGCCGCATTGGCGGTGGGGGCGGATCTGATGGCGCGCTACGGGGTGGATTCCCAAATCGGCCGAATCGTTGCTGTGATGCTTGGCTCAACAGAGACGACTTTTTACACCATCAGCGTGTATTTTGGTGCGGCCGGTATCAAAAAGACCCGTTACACCCTGCCGGCGGCGCTGTTTGCGGATTTTGTGGGGTTCTTTATGGCATCGCTGACGGTCAAGCTTTTTATGCAATAAAAAAGGGCGTGTTAAAAACACGCCCTTAAATATTTCGGATTATTCCTCGTCCTCGTCCTCGTCTTCGTCGTCGTAGGTGAACTCCAAGGTTTCACCGCACTGGTCGCAGATGATGCTGCCCTCTTCCAGTGTATCCTCGTCGAAGTTGATGATATTGCCGCAGGTGCACTTCACTTCGTAGATGATGGAATCCTCATCACCGTAGTCAAAGCCCTCGTCCTCAAAATCATCTTCATCATAGTCATAGTCGTCATCGTCGTCGAAGTCGTAATCATCGTCTTCGTAGTCCTCATCCTCTTCGTCAAGGATGTAGTCCTCGATGGCGTCCAGATCTTCCTCGATCTCATCCAGCTCGTCGGAGATGGCAATGGTGGTGTTCTCCACATCGGTCAGCTTCTTGGTGACATCGCCCATAAGTTCCACGATTGCGGCGATCAGCTTGCCCTCAGCCTCATCTGTATCCAGATTCAGGCCTTCCATCAAGCCCTTCAGGTAAGCGGCCTTTTCAGAAATCGTCATAAGAATTCTCCTTATTGGTAAGAATTAAGCCTTGGAACGGCCCAGATACTCGCCGGTACGGGTGTCGATCTGGATCTTGTCGCCCTCGTTGATGAACAGGGGCACCTTGACCTCAGCGCCGGTCTCCAAAGTAGCGGGCTTCAAGGTGTTGGTAGCGGTGTTGCCAGCGAAGCCGGGCTCGGTAGCAGTAACAACCAGGTCAGCAAAGTTGGGAACTTCAACACCGAAAACATTGCCCTTGTAACTCATGATGGTGCAGACATCCTGCTCCTTTACGAATGCGAAGGAATCGTCCAGAGCGTCCTTGTTAATAGGAACCAGCTCGTAGGTCTCGCCGTCCATGAAGTAGTACAGGTCACCGTCGTTGTAAGAGTACTCCATCTTCTTTCTCTCAATGAAAGCGGTGGGGAACTTTGCAGAGGGGTTCAAGCTGGTTTCGGTCACGCCGCCGGTGATGACATTTCTCATCTTAACGCGAACGAAAGCAGCGCCCTTACCGGGCTTAACATGCTGGAATTCGATAACCTGCATAACCTTGCCGTCCAGTTCGAAGGTTACACCATTTCTAATATCACCTGCAGAAATCATTTATATATCCTCCTAAGTGTATGCCCTAGTTGGGCTATTTTATAACAATATGTTAGCCAGTATATTCTAACCGAAAATTATCCTTTTTGCAAGGGGTAATGGGAAAATATTTAGACAATTATCAGATTTTTGGGGCTGTGGGTGATATTCTCGGAACCGTCAGCCTTAAAAATCAGCACATCTTCGATTCTGACACCGAATTTTCCGGGCAGATAGATACCGGGTTCAGCAGAAGCGATCACGCCCTCTTCCATAACGGTTTCGCCTCTGGGGCTGCAGTTGGGGGCTTCGTGAATCTCCAAACCCAGGCTGTGGCCGTAGCTGTGGCCGAAGTATTCACCATAGCCGGCGTCTTCGATAACCTTTCTTGCGGCGGCATCCACTTCCTTACCCTTCACACCGGCGCGGGTCACGGCGATGCCGGCCAGCTGAGCCTGCAGAACGGTATCGTAAACTTTCTTCATTTCCTCGGTGGCATAGCCAACGGCAACAGTACGGGTCATATCGGCGCAATAGCCGTTATACAGCGCGCCAAAGTCCAGCGTAATGAAGTCGCCTTCGCAAATGACGCGGTCGGCTGCTACGCCGTGGGGTAAACTGGTGTTGGGACCGGAGACCACAATGGGGTCAAAGGAGGGGCCGTCAGCGCCGTTTTTGTACAGGCAGTAGATCAGCTCGGCCTGCAGTTCTTTTTCCGTCATACCGGCCTTGATCTTGGTCAGCACTTCGCTGAATGTCTTGTCGGTGATGTCTTGAGCCTTACGCATAATGTCAAGCTCCCACGCTTCCTTGGTGGCACGGAAACCGCTGATTTTGTCATTCATTCCGATGAAGGTCTTCACATTCAGTTTTTCTTCATAGGTGTGCAGTTCTGCAACGGTGAGGTAATTCTCCTCATAGCCAAGCGCAGTGATGCCAAAGTCGGCAATAGCCTCGTTCAGGCGCAGACTGAACGGATGCTCGATGTCGGTCATAATGACTTCAAAGCCCTTGATGCCGTTCTGGGCGGATTCGATATAGCGGCTATCGGTAAAGTAGCGGCAGCCCTTTTTGCTCACAATGGCAACGCCCTCGGCAATATCGAACTCTGCGCCATAGTAGCGGCTGTAGCGGCTGGTCAGCAGCAGGCCGTCCACTTCGTCATTCAGCAAAGACAGGTATTTATCAATGTTTTTCATAGTTCATTCTCCTTTTTCGTGCAATAAAAATAAATGGCAACTCCAGCACGTGCCGTGCTTTCAACCAGAAATTATGATTGTCAATAGCTTTCACCAGTATGGACTTTACGCCTGCGCAGTTTGCACCCAGCACATCCGTAAAAATCTGATCGCCTGCCAATGCGCAAGATTCACCCGGCAGTTGATAGCGCGTCAGGCATTCCTTAATGCCCCTTGAAAAGGGTTTTTTCGCATGAGTGATGCAGTCAATGCCACAGGCTTTGCAAAAGACTTTTACCCGGTCTTTTTTACTGTTGGACACCACACACACCTGAACTGAAGATTCTGTCATCATCTTCAGCCACTGGACCATTTCGTCTGTGGGGTGGTTGGTGGTATAGGGCACAATGGTGTTATCAAAATCCAACATTAGAAGACGGATCCCCTGTTTTTTCAAAAATCCGGGGGTCAAATCCGTAATTGCGTCAGTGATTAGGTTGGGAAGCAGAGAAAATCGCATACTCGGAAACCTGCTTTCATAAAATACACCGATAGTATAGCACAGTTAGGGTGATTTGTCTATGTTTTCCAATGTGTATCTTGCCGCAACGATAAGGGAAATGGAAGAATTTCTCCCCAAAAGAGCAGCATTTCTTTCCTGCCATTTTTCTTCCTCCGGACAAGGGTTATCCAACATACCCCAACGCTTGCCGGAAAACAGCCTTCTGCTGCTCGATGACAGTATGCCCGTTTGTGGGCACGACCCTGCGGTGGTTGTAAAACAGTTGCGGGATTTGGTGGCGCAGTTTTCCGTTCAGGCGGTTTTGCTGGACTTTCAAGGAGAAAAAGATGCGCAACTGGAGAGTATGGCGCGGAAGATTCTACAAGCTGTTCCCTGCCCTGTTGCTATCACGGAACGCTATGCAAAGGACTTGGGTTGTCCTGTATTCTTATCAGCGCCTCCGGCTGATATTGCGGCAGAAAAGCATCTCTCCAAATGGCTGAAACAGGGTGTGTATTTAGAAATCGCGCCCAGCAAAATGAGAATAGAAGTGACTGAAACCGGCTGCAGCAAAATGCCAATCCCCTTTGAAGATGCAGATAGATTGCCCCTGCGCCACGAAACACTTTGCTGTCATTATGACGTGGAGGTTTTTCCCCACAAGGCCGTCTTTACCCTGGGGCGAACCAAGGAAGATTTGGCCGCCCTTGCGGAAAAGGCTGCCGAACTTGGCATTTTAGGCGTGGTGGGACTCTATCAGGAACTGCGTTAAATGCAAAAAGAAATCCCCACAGAATCATCTGTGGGGATTTTTACAAGCATAGCAAGAGGGATATTAGTAGAACTTTCTCTTATTCTTACGGGCAGCTTCAGACTTCTGCTTACGCTTCAGGCTGGGGCTGACATAATGCTCGCGCTTCTTAACTTCAGCGATCACGCCCTCCTTGGCACAGCTACGCTTAAAACGACGCAGAGCGCTCTCCAGAGATTCGTTTTCCTTAACGCGAATTTCAGACATTGTTTTCCCTCCCTCCGATGGTGTCCGGCTATTTCCTGGACACTTTCAGGGCCATATCGGCTCGACTATTATATGCTGTATTTCCGTTTTTGTCAAGCGGGTTTTCTTCCCTTTTGACATATTTTTGGAATCTACGGCTTATTTCACGATCAAATTGACCAGTTTGTTCTTGACGACGATTGTCTTGACGATATTTCCGCCATTCTTTTCCAGGAAGGCTTTGATCCTTGCATCCGCCAGAACATTGGCAAGAACCGTATCGTTATCCAGAT
>JAZOSY010000131.1:0-2686 GCA_045657385.1 Faecousia sp.
TGAGGTTTGCCAGCGCGTGGGCGGCAGCCATCTTCATCTCCTCGTTGATGTCAGAGGCGCGCACATCGAATGTGCCACGGAAGATGCCGGGGAATGCCAGAACATTGTTGATCTGGTTGGGGTAGTCGCTGCGGCCGGTGGAAACCACTCTTGCACCGCCTGCCTTTGCATCCTCCGGGAAGATCTCGGGGGTGGGGTTGGCGCAGGCAAAGACGATGGCGTCCTTGGCCATAGTTCTCACCATCTCGGTGGTCAGAGTGCCGGGGGCGGAAACGCCGATGAACACGTCAGCGCCCTTGATGACGTCGGCCAGAGAGCCCTGTTCCTTGTTCAGGTTGGTGACCTGAGCCATTTCTTCCTTGATCCAGTTGAGCTTCTCGCGGCCGGCGTAGATAGCGCCGGTGCGGTCAGTCATAACTACATTCTTGTAGCCTGCGCTGCGCAGACGCTTTACGATGGCGATAGCAGCAGCGCCGGCACCGGAGGTGACGATCTTCACATCCTCTTTCTTCTTGCCAACTACCTTCAGGGCATTCAGCAGGCCTGCCAGCGTGATGACGGCGGTGCCGTGCTGGTCGTCGTGGAAAATGGGAATGTCGCACTTTTCCTTCAGCTTTCGCTCGATCTCAAAACAACGGGGAGCGGAAATGTCCTCCAGATTGATGCCGCCGAAGGAGCCGGACATCAGGTAAACGGCGTTAACGAACTCGTCCACATCCTTGCTCTTGACGCACAGGGGAAAAGCGTCCACATTGCCGAATGCCTTGAACAGGGCGCACTTGCCTTCCATAACGGGCATGCCGGCCTCGGGGCCGATGTCACCAAGACCCAGAACGGCGGTGCCGTCGGTGATGACTGCGCACAAGTTGTGGCGGCGGGTCAGGTCATAGGACTTGTTCACATCCTTCTGGATCTCCAGACAGGGCTGGGCAACACCGGGGGTGTAAGCCAGGGACAGGTCTTCCTTGGTGGCCACGGGAACGGTGGCGACCACTTCAATTTTGCCGCCCCACTCACCGTGGAGCCGCAAAGACTCTTTTGCGTAATCCATAATAAGATACCTCCAAATAAAGCACAAACTGCCAACCATTATACCACTACTGCCAAAAAATGCAAGGCTAAAATGTTAAAAAAAATAGAAAATGCAATAAAATTATCATATTACTTAAAAAATGGCAGAATAAACGGGGTGATGCGGTTTTCTTTTGCACCTGACGGCTTTTGCATGCATAAACTGTCCCATAAGCGTTGGCTTATTCCCAAAACTTTATCGGGAGGTATTACCATGTCTGATCGTTGGCAGGGGAGTGTACGCTGCAATCCGGAGGATCTGCAGGAAGCACTGTCCATTCACACCCGGAAAATCACCGACAGTTGTCGGGATAAAGATTGCATTGAGGATCTGCGGGTCTATCTTACAAGGGCATCTCAGAATATTTTGGACGGCTGCAGCGGTGCCAAAGTACGCTGCGGAGAATTAATCTATACTTATATAGATGTGGAGCCGGTGGCATTTGATCGGAATCACTTCTGCGTGGATGCCACTTTCTACTACCGAATTCTGGCAGATGCGGTGGTGGGGGGTGGTCGGCCGGTTACCCTCCACGGTGTGGCGATGTTTTCCAAACGAGCCGTGTTGTGCGGCGAGGAAAGCAAAGCCCACATTTTCACCAGCGATACGCGGCTTGATGGACCGGACGGCCTGACAAGATACAGTACCAATAAACCCACAGCGGTTGTGGAGGTTCTCGACCCCATGGTACTCAGCTCCAAGGTTGTGGATGTGTGCGAATGTCCCCGGGAAAAGACCGTTCAGCAGATTCCTGAGGGGATTTGCGGATGTTTCGATGAGGAGCTGGTACTGTGCGGCGAGCAGCGTCGGCTGCTGGTAACCCTGGGGCAGTTCTCAATCATTCGCTTGGAGAGAGATGCCCAGTTGGTGGTGCCTGTGTTGGATTACAGTATTCCAACCAAGGAGTGCTGCGACAGCCCCGGCTGCGCAGAGGACCCCTGCGAGCTGTTTTCCAAGATTCCGTTCCCGGAACGGCAATTTGTACCCACCGGTTGCGACAAAGGATGCGACCGGGAGAATTGCGGTTATACCACAACTTAAGCAAAGTGGGGCGTGTTGTGCGAACAACACGCCCATTTTCAATGGACTTTTCTCCGAAATGGGATATTTTTACCGCAAAAACGCCAAGTATGGAAAAAAGTTGTTGACCTGGGGGGCTTTATCGGTTATACTATCTTAGCATGACTATGAATAGTCAGTAATTTTGTTTCGCTGCAGCCTGTCGGCTGTCGAGCATTTTGAGATTTCAAGGAGGTGTACACAAATGAAGCGTACCTACCAGCCCAGCCGTCGTCATCGTTCTAAGGTTCATGGTTTCCGGCAGAGAATGGCTACTTCCAACGGCCGCAAGGTTCTTGCCCGCCGCCGTGCCAAAGGCCGCAAGGTCCTGTCTGCTTAATCCAAATTTGGTAGTATAATCATAAGCAGGCCACCGCTGAAAAGCAAAATGGGAGTCCAAGCGGGGCGAATGCGATTCGCCCCGCCCCCTTTTTATATGGGCGCACTTTCGGAAACATCTAATTGCGCCTTGACGGATCTTTTGCCCCGGCCCTTCATTTTGATTGCCTCGCAATACACAAAGTATAGCGTCGGCATCAAAGCCTCGGTCCGGAA